>JBDRFE010000075.1:0-21072 GCA_043819075.1 archaeon | reverse complement strand
ACATATGTTTTAAAAGTCTCATAAAATGAGACTAATATTTCATAGATATATTTATATGCTTTTTGTTGCTATGTAATATAAGACTTAAACTATGTAAAAAGAAGGAATTTAAATGATTAAAGTTTTTTCATTATTTTTTGCATTAATGATTTTAAATTCAAAGGTTTTAGGTAAAAAGAACCCTAAACTTTTGTTAAGCATTAGTGTAATAGAAACATTTTTTTTAGGGGTAATTTAAATGGATTTAAGAAAACAAAAAGGATTACAGATATTCAAAACAAAAACAATTCAAAGTGGAGTAGATGGATGGATAGTTCCAAGTCAAACTTCAAACAAAAAATATTTTGTTAGAAAAGATTACTCTTGCAGTTGCCCTGACCATAAAGAAAGGCACTGCACTTGCAAACACGCTTTTGCAGTAAAGTATTATTTGCAGATTGAAAAGCCTGATGGAACAAAACACAAAATTAAATTAAGTTATCCTCAGGCTTGGAGAGCTTACACCGAAGCACAAAAATGTGAAGTAAACCAATTTGAAGTTTTATTAAAAGATTTATTAAAAGAAATTGAAGAACCTGAATATTCTTTTGGCAGACCTAAATTAAGCAGAAAAGAAGTTTTGTTTTGTGCAATCCAAAAAGTTTACTCTCAATTAAGTTCAAGAAGGGCTTATAGTTTATTCAAAAACGCACAAGGAAAAAACATAATCAACAAAACACCAAACTATAATGCAATAAACAAAATCTTAAATGAAAAAGAAATAACTTCAATACTAAAAGAATTAATTACTTTATCAGCTTCTCCGTTAAAAGTAATTGAAACAAGCTTTTCAGTAGACAGTTCAGGATTCAGAACAACAAGATTTAATGAGTATTGTAAAGAAAAGCATGGCACAAAAAAAGAACATAAATGGGTAAAAGCCCATATTTGTTCTGGTAACAAAACAAATATTGTATGCTCAGCAGAAATCACTCAAGAGAATGGAGCTGACTGCCCTCAATTTAAGCCATTAGTTGAAACAATAGCAGAAAACGGTTTTAATGTTCAGAAAATGATGGCAGATAAGGCTTACAGTTCAAGAGAAAATCTTGCATTAGTTGATGATTTGAATGGAATTGCATTTATTCCTTTCAGAAGCAATGCAACAGGAAAATCTAAAGGAAACTCAATCTGGAGAAAAATGTATTGCTACTTTCAATTCAACCAAGAAGAATTCATGCAACATTATCATGCAAGAAGCAATGTTGAAACTACTTTTATGGCAATCAAAACAAAATTCGGCGACTGCCTAAAAAACAAAACTTTTGTAAGCCAAACAAACGAATTACTATGTAAAATAATAGCATACAATATTGCAGTTTTAATCCACGAAACACATGAACTTGGGATAAAGATAGAATTTTAAAGATTTTTAGATATAGTTAAATTAAAGACAAAAATTGAATATAGGAAAAGTTTATAAATAAACAAATATATTAATTTGTGGTTGTTATAGGTATTGAGTATGTCTAATATTAAAATAACTTTTGATAAGTCCGCTAAGAAAGAAATTTTTGATTTGCTTGGGAAAGATGTAGATAAAGATGGTTATATTGTAGAAAAAGAAAACCCTTCTCAACGTGTATTGGCTTTTGACGAACAAGAAATAAAGGCGGATGAATTTGGTGGCTATAAAAAAGGGTCTGAAATATTTATAAGGGATAATGTTGTTTCATTATTCAAATTTATAAAGTCTAAAAAATAGTCTCCTTTTATTTTTATGGATTTAGATAAAGTTTTGGATAAACTAAAAGGGATAATTACTATAAACATCAATTCTCCTTTGTTAAAAGATGTTTCTTTTATTAATTTCAACAACAGTTTTAACAAAACACAAAAAAATAAAGGTTCTCTTATTCAAAATATTTCAAAAAATGGGGAAATGTTTTTTAATAATGAAACAAAAACAATAGAAATAAATCTTGCAAAGATTAAAGAAGAAGAAAAAAAAACAATTAAAGAACTCATAAATGATTTTACTGAAGATAGTAAAGAGAATATACTCCTTGAAAAAACAACAGAAAGCCAACTCAACAATATTTATAAATATGAAAAAGAAAATGATGATGCTCAAGTCTTAAATTTTTTTGAAAAAATAATTTCTCCAGAAGATTATGATGCTTTAGAATCATCACTGTATTTAAGGTCTGAATTTAAAAAGGGTAACGACATAACAAAAATAAAAATAGATATAATAGCAAAGTTTGGTGATAGGGGCAAAAACATTTGCAATTTATGTTCAGCAAACTATTTTGAAGGATTTTTAATACCGTTGTATAATTTATCCCCAGAAAAATTCAAAGAATTATACCAAATAGTCGTGGAAAAAACTGCATTGACACTATTTGTTAGTTCAAATACGAGCCCAGAAGAAATAACAAAGTCAATAATATCAAAATTAAACATATCCACAAAGTATGGTTTTAATTTTATACATATACATGGAATTGGCAAACACAATCTTGAAACAATAAAAAAGTGGGTTGATGAAAACAAAGATTTTATGAACTTTTTTGAAAAAAATATTTATGAAAAAGAGAATATAATAATATTGGAGTTATTGATAAATAAAAATAGACCTGAATAAAATAAGTCTTTACTGCTCCTAAAGTGCCATTTTTGCTCCTAAAGTAAGCCAAAAAAGGCACTAAAATAGCAAAGCCAGCTGAACCGTCTTTGCATACACATTCCTAATATTTTTGTAATTTGTGTGCAGTTGCGAGGGTTTGTGTGCAAAAATTAGAAATTTCTTGGGCAACTAAACCATCAACACCAGTTTCATACATTTCTTGAATTAAACAACAAATGTTGTGGCATAAAACTTTTAGCAAAACTTCATTAGTTTGCCCAACAAAAGATTTGCTTTTAAGAGAGCCACCAAATTTTCCTTTAATAGCAGAAAACGTGCTTTCAACATTAGAACGCCTATGATAATGTTCTTTAAATTGCTCTGAATTAAAAAAATATAATTTAAACATTTTTTTCCAAATGCCTGACTTGCTTGTAGTGTTTTTATTTAAAGACTTAAATGGAATGAAAGGAGTTGCGCCAATAGATTCAATTGCCTGTAAATTGGTTTCACTTAAATAGCCTTTGTCAGCTGAAACCTCTAAAACATTAAAATAAGCTGAAGTCCTAAAAACGAGTTCAGGCAATAAAGGCGAGTCATTGGCAGTTCCAAGAGTAACTTTAACATCTGTTACTGTGTTGGTTTTTGTTCCAATAATTATGTGGGCTTTAAGCCAGCCAGCGTGTTTTTCTTTTGTTTCCCATTTAGTGTGATGCCAGCTTGAATAAATTTTGTTAGAGAAACCAGTTGAATCAACTGCGAACTGAGAACCAAATTGGTCTTCAATTTCTTTTAAAGGCAATGCACTTAACAAAATTAGTTGTTTAAGTAAGCCAGTTAATTCCTGTTTGTTTAATCCCTTTAAAATAGTGTTAAAATGCCATTCCCAATTAATGTAGCCTTTGGCGTTACATAATTTTATGTCTGCAATAACTCTTCTTGCAGAATGGTTGTCATAGGCTTTGATTGCATTACAAAAAATGATTTCTTTTAAATTCATACTTGGTTTGCCAACTTTTTTTTGGGGTGTGTAAGGAATTTGGTTTAATAGTTCGCTTAGTATTTCTAAGAATAGTGTTTTTTCTTTGGTTTTGGCTAAATTGTATGCTGTCCAGTCTTGTTTGTAGTTAATTTCTTTAATTTTTTCTTTTATGGGGTAATCGTTTAGTTCATCTAAGCTAAAGCTGTGCCCGCAGTCTAAGCAAAATAGAATGTATTTGTTTTGTTGGGTTTTGATGGTTCTTCTTCTGCCAAAGTTTTTTATGTTAAAACTTTCGCAGGTTGGGCATTTAATATGTTCCATTTGTATACCTTCAAGTAATATATTATTAAGTATACATAATGCAAAGTGTTTTAATACCTATTGGTATATTACTTAAAAGGATGGCTGAAATAACACTAAAAGGATTCAAATGCGAAAGATGCCAACACCCTTGGAGTCCAAGAAATACAAAAGCTTTGCCAAAAGTTTGTCCTAAATGCAAGTCTCCATATTGGAATGTGCCTAAAAAGAAAAAATAAAAAAATATTTTCATTAATCGGCAAGCAACTCTTGGAGAGTTCTTAATACATAGAATTTTTTTGTTCTGCCATTTTCTTCTACGCTTTTTATTTGCTTGATGATTTTGGCTTCTTCTAATCTTTTAATTGAGCCTTGTGCTTTTCCTTCAGTCCAACCAAAATGTTTTGCAATGTCATAAATTGTGCCCTTGCCTTTTTTTGAAATAAACTTTTTAGTCAAAGTATCAGTGTCTTTTCCAGATTCTACAAAAATCTGGACTGCACTCTCAACTCTTTTTCTAATTAACGGGTCTTTTATGTGGGTAAAGGAAATTTCCATTCAACTCAACTCCATTCAACTCAATTTTTGTGATATTAAGAATTAGTAAACATGACACGACTTCAAGAATTTTGCATAAACTTTTTTTTACGAAAATATTATGACTCTTTGAATATAAAAGCTTTTTGGTTTTTTGAGCTTCTATACAGAAAACCATATTCTCATTCTCAAATAATATTATATGACAACATATTTAAATATGACGTTGCATTATTCTAATGCCTTTTAAGGCAAAAAAGCCAACCACAAAGTGGTTAAGCCAACGAGAAAATTCTTGGAGGTGGTTGGTATATCAGAAACCAACAAGGGTGATTTTTTCATTGACCCTTGGGATGTGTTTGTAATCAAAAGATGTGTAATCGGAGAGTTAAAGTTTGCAAGAAAAAAACACGCTGAGCTAGTAAACATGACACGACATGTAGACAAGAATCAGCGTAAACAAGCAAAAAAAGTATTACTCCGAATGATAAGAGCAGGTCTTTTGAAGAAACATAGAACAAACACCTTTCAATGGACTAATGAAGGAATAGAGTTTGCAAAAAAACTCTGAGGGCGTTAAGCCCTTCACCCTTCTTTTTTATTTTTTTGTTTTGTATGGTTTTCCTGTTACATTTTTTTCTATTAAAGCATATTTTTCTAATGCATCTAACAAGTCTTGTAAGTGAATGTATTGTGTTTTGCGTTTGAATATTGCTACATCCAATAAAGCTTCTTGGATGCGTACTATTTTGCTTTCCAAATAAAAATAATCCCTTTTCAATTGACGCATTTGGTCTTGCAAAGTCTGAATTTTCTGTGTAGTCCTATTTGACCTAACTTCTCTATTACGCAAAGGCATAATAAGATTTGTTAATACTAAAAGGTTAAAAACCTTGTACAAAACGTTGTACAAGTTCTTGTTAATTTAAATGCCAAAAAGCCACATATTATATTTATGCAAGTAGGCAGGCAAAAGGGAAATTATAGGTTAAGATTAATTGATTTAGAGTCAGGCAAATCTAAAACCACTACAATTTATGCAAGAGACAAAAAAAATTCTCTTGAGTCTATAATGAAAAAAATCATAAATTCACTAATAGAAGAAAACAAAGAATAAAACTATTTCATTTTACTTAAAACCAAGTAACCAGCAATAACGATTAAAACAAGAATTGTGCTTCCTGCAACCCAACTTAAAACAGTTGCAAGCAAAGGAACCATGCCATTAACTAAACCAGTGATTGCACCAACATAATCGCCAGTAAGATAAAAATATAAAAGAAAAAAAGCGCCAATAATAACTGCAACAGCCAACTCAATTCTTTCCATTAAAGACATTTTTACCTTTAAAATTTGTTTAAAGAAAAGCTTAAATCAGAGTTGAGTGTGTTCAAGTAGCCCACAACAACAAAACTATACATTGCTCCTGCTGGTTACGGGGAAAAGAAATTAATCATTGAAGAAATGAAAAAGGAAATTTAGTGCTAACAGGATAAAATTAATCTCTTAATCTCACACACGTTCTAAAACCAGGTTCTCTGCTGTAATACTTGGTTCCTGGTTCATTTGTTTCCCACCTGCATTCAGCTTTATTCCAAACTTCATCTATTTCTGTTTCATTGATACTATACGCCTTTTTTTTCAAAAACCTTACTTTTGTATATGAAACAGAACACCAACTTTGTGGTGATTTAAATTCTATAATACTTGCTTTACTTCCAGGAAGCGTAAAAAAACTTTCATCCATACTTACCCATGTATACCCTAATCCAACTTCTTCAGTGTATTCTACTGTTGCTTTTTCACAATACTTTAAATGTTCCTCAAAGCAATTTAAATCGGTTCCACAATCAACTGGCTTAGATAAATCAATTCCGATTTCACTGCAACCACTAAACAAAATCAAACCAATTAATGCAATCAAAATTAACTGTTTCACGCTTTATTGTAGTTTTAACTCGTATTTTAGGTTTTCGGTTTCAAAGTTTGTGTGTGTTCAAGCAGTCCAAACAATTAATTTATTCTTCTTTCTTCTTTATTTTTTTTCTTTTTTGCCACCCTAACATTTTATAGGGTAAGTCTTGAAAGTTCTCAAACATTTTTTCAAAGTGTATTGTTATTGGGCTAACCCACTCAGATTCTGGTTCTGTTTTAACAACAGAGTCTGGTCGTGAACTGTTTATTTTATTTTTTAATTTATTATTTTCATTCTGTAAAATAGTTATCTCTTCTTTCATTTTTTTGTTTTCTTCTTGCAAGTCTTTTAGTTTGTAAATAAAGCTAAGTTTTTTGTTTATTTTTGGTACTATCCAGTCTAAAAATAAATAAAGCAAGAAAAATGCAATAGATATAAAAAGTATGGATAAAATATCTCCTTCAGCTAGTAATTGTAATGCTGAAAATAAAATGAACCCAAGAAGAATTGTTGGTATTTGTTTTTTTAAGTCCCCCCAGTCCATTTTTAAGCCTCATTTAAGAGATTATAACCAAAATAAACCAATATAACTCCAATAATAAATTGAAGAACTGGAATAACTGAAAAGCCACTGTTTATTAAAAATTCAGTGTATCCTGGGATGGGGGTCACTATGTTAAATAAAACAAATAACATGTATGCCCCAAAAAACAAAATCAAAAAACCAAGAACTTTGTTAGTGGTGATGTTCTGTCCTTTTTCATTCATGTTTTTTATTAGGTTTTTCTGGTTTATATCCTTTTCCATTGCGTTTTCACCTCCTTTTAAATTCATTTTATCTCACATTCTTTTTGTGTGCAAAACCCTTTTTTTGTGTGCAAAATCCATTTTGTGTGCAACGCCAGCTGAACCAAAAGCTTTAAATACTTCTTATGGGGCTATTTATTATAGTGATGTACTAATTCGTTCTCATTTTTACCTTGTGTTATTATCGTTTATTTTTCGTAATATGAAGAACAATACATTTGATTTAATTAAGAAGGTGGATTTTGATGGTGACTGAATGTCCTGAATGTAAGAGCAAGAATGTAAGAAAAGACGCAGAGAAAGGGGAATTAGTCTGCAAGGACTGCGGATTAATTATAGAAGAAGATGAAATAGACCAGGGAAAAGAATGGAGGAGTTTTGACTCAGACCAGTTTGAAGAAAGAGCTAGAACAGGAAGTCCAATGAAATACGTTAAGCTGAACAAAGGCCTTGTGACAATGATTGACAGAAGAGGAACAGATTTAAGGGGAAACAAGCTGTCAGCAAAGTCAAGGGCCCAGATGTACAGGCTGATTAAATGGCATAAAAGAGCTTCAATTTCAAGTTCAATGCAAAGAAATTTGTCAATTGCTTTGACTGAATTAAGGAGAGTTGCCTCATACCTGAACATTCCTGATTCTTTAGTTGAAGCAGCTGCATTATTGTACAGAAAAACAGTGAAAAAAGGCCTGATTAGAGGAAGATTAATTGAAGCAGTTGTTGCAGCAGTTTTATACACTGTGTGCAGAACCTATCATGTTCCAAGAACATTAAATGAAATGGCTGAAGCCTCTGGTTTAACCAAAAAAGAAATCGGAAGAACTTACAGGTTTTTAGTAAGAGAATTAAAATTAGAGGTTCCGTTAACTAATCCAATCCACTACATTCCAAGGTTTGCTTCAGAATTAAATCTTTCAGGTGAAGTACAAGAAGAAGGAAGAAAAATTCTTGAAGAAGCAATTGGAAACGGATTGATTTCTGGAAGAGGGCCAACAGGTGTTGCTGCAGCAGCAGTATACATTGCAGGGCTTTTAAAAGGAGAAAGAAGAACCCAAAAAGAAGTTGCAAATGTTGCCGGAGTAACAGAAGTAACAATCCGAAACAGGTACAGAGAGCTTAAAAAAAGATTAAACATTGAGGTGGTTGCTTAACCCCTTTTTTTCCTTTTTTTTGTTCACAAGTTATGTATATTTATAAATTCTTATATTTGAAATGGAGGGATTACATGGACCAGATTGGAAGAATAACAGCTTTCTTTAATGAAATGAAAGCAAATCTTGGTTTTGCACCAAAAACTGTCAAAACAGTTAAGGCAAAAACAAGAACTGTTGCAAGAGTTTCAGTGAAAGCAAAGTTAAGAACAACCAAAAGGAAATCAGTTAGAAGGAAATAAAGCTGTTTTCCTTTTTTTTTCTTTTTTTTAAAAATTTATTTGTTTTTATTTAACTGGTTTTGCAATTATCTGAAAACCTGATGAAATTAATTGTTTCCATTTTTTTTCTGGTTTTATTTCAATGACTTCAAAAAAAGGCTTAAGGTATTTTCCGTTTGCAACATTCCAGGGGAAAGGAGAAGAAACATGTGTTTTGTCAAAAATAAACTGGATTTTGTTTCCTAACCCGATTTTTTTCAGGAAACTATTTAATTCAAATACTTCTTTTTTTGTTACTGGAATGAAATGAGGGAACTCAAATAATTTTGTAGGAAAATCAAGAAAAAGTATCCCGTCTTTTTTTAATACTCTGCTGCATTCTTTCAGGACTTTCCTGTAATCTTTTATGTGTTCAATTGAATGAACTGCAATAATTACATCAAAAAAATTATCTTTAAACGGAAGTTTTTCTGCACTGCATTTAATTAAATTTGTTTCAGGGCAGTTAACTGTTTTTCTTGCTTTTTTTATTGCATAACCTGAAACATCTACGCCGAATACATTAAAGTTTTTTGATGCTTCTTTTAAATAATAGCCAAAAGCGCACCCGATATCAAGAAAATTTCCTTTTTTTTTGAATCTCAGAATAGTGTGCATTCTTTTTTTTATGTGGTTTTTTCCTTCATCTGAAGCAAAGAATTCTTCGTAAGAAATAAATCCTTTTTCAGTGTAAATGCATTTTTCAAAAAAGTTTTTTTCACTTTCAGTCATTTAAACCAATTTTTATTTGGTTTTAGTTTTTTTTGTTTTTTTCTCTGCTGTTTTTGCCTGTGTTTTTTCTTTCACTGTGATTTTTGTTCCAATTGCTGTTCCGGGCAGGCCTTTATCCATTCTAGCTATTACTGCGCCTTTGTTTCCGTGAACTCTTGAAATTTTTCCTTTAATTGTTTTTCCGCTTGTTGTCGTCCATTCAGCTTTTTGTCCGATTAATGCTGAGGCTTTTGCCTTGCTGTCAACAGAATCTGATACCAGAACAAACTGGTTTGTCTGTTGTGTTCTTCTTCCTCTTCTGAAATTCTTTATTGTCATTTCCATTTTGTTACCCCTTTAATCAAATAAAATCAGATTAATATTCAAAAAATTGTGTATCGGAATACTTTTAAATCAAACTTTTCTTTCCATTCCTGCATTAACATATTAAGCTTTTCATGCTTTTTCTTTTAAAGAGATTATGCTTATTGCAGGAATAGATGAAGCCGGCCGCGGACCGGTTTTTGGCCCGATGGTTTTAGCTGTATGCTGTATTCACAAAAAAGACGAGGAAAAGCTTGTTGAATTAGGCGTAAAAGATTCAAAGCTTTTGACTGCAAAAGAAAGGGAAAGGCAGTTTATTGAAATCAAGGCTATTGCAAAAGAATTTAATTCTGTTAAAGTTGAAGCAAAAGAAATTGATTTTCTGAGGGATAGAAAATCTTTGAATGAAATTGAGGCAATGCGTATTGGCTTTTTATTGAATAACCTGAAAGAAAAGCCTGAAATTGTTTTTGTTGATTCCCCTGATGTAATTGAAAAAAATTTTGCTGAACGGATAAAAAGATATCTTTCTTTTGACTGCATTATCAGGTCAGAGCATAAAGCTGACTTAAATTACCCTGTTGTTTCTGCTGCATCGATTATAGCAAAAGTTGAAAGGGATAATGAAATAAAAAAGCTCTCGAAAAAGTACGGTAACATTGGCTCCGGCTATCCAGGGGATGAAGTTACATCAAAATTCCTTGATGACTGGGTGAAATCTAATTCTTCGCTTCCTGATTTTGCAAGGAATTCCTGGAGTACATCAAAAAGAGCAATGGACAAAAAGTTTCAGAAAAAATTATTCTAATGTTTTTTTTCCGGAAAAGCAAAACATAAAAACTTTCTTTTTTTTGGTTAGCTTTAAAAGGCTAATGAAGGATTAGTAAATTTGGGATGAGTTGGATGGCTGAAAAGAAAAAAACTGTTAATGGATTTTCAATGGACTTGGATGAAGTTGAGGAAATCTTTGACAAGTTAATGAATTCAATGATGGAAAAGCTTCCTGAAGAAAAACAGCCTTTTATGATGGGTTTTACAATCAATTTTGGCTCTGATGTGCCTGTAATAGAGGAAATCAGGGAAATAGAAAAAGAAACTGAGTTAGACAAGAGGTTTGTTGCAAAAAACCTTAAGAATTCCCTTGCAGAAGCCCATTATTTTGATGAAGAAGTCCTTGTTTCTTTTGAGCTGCCGAAAAACATTTCAAGAAAAGATTTAATTGTTGATGTAACGGAAAACAGTGTTCTGGTTAAATCCAGGAAAAAAAGTTTTTCAAGAAATCTTTTGCTGAAAGAAAAAATTAATCCAAGAAATTTTTCCTCTAACTTAAATAATTCTTTTTTAGAGCTTACCTTTAAAAAAAAATAGTTGTCATTCAAATTCAGGGTTTTTTGTCAGCCTTACTGGGTTGTCGCCGAAATACTGCAGGAATTTTTTTGTTGTCTTGATTACATAAGTTGTTCCTGCTTTTTCCCTGGAAATAAATCCCTGTTCTTCCAGGATTTTTATTTCATCATATGCCTTGTTTGTCCTGTATTTTATTATAGTGGATTGTTTTACAGGCTGCTTGAATGCAATGTATGCAAGGGTTTTCATTACTCCTTTGGAGAACCTTGAAGACCCGGCTAAATGGGAAACTTTTACTTCCAGTTCGCTTAACACCTGCATTCTGTAGCCTTCTGTTTCCCTTACAATTTCTATCCCGCTTTTTCTTTCAATAAAGTCTTTTTTTAGTGCGTCAATTAATTCTGAAATTAATTCTAAATCTCCTGTTTCGCAGAGTCCTGCTATTTCTTTTAATGCAATCGGCTGGGGTGACATAAAAAGTATTGCTTCAACTAACTGCCTTAATTTTTCTATTTTTTTTTCTTCTTTAAAATAATCTTTTTCCTGTTTTTCTTCTGGCTTTTTTTCTGCTGTGTCTTCTTTTTTTGTTTCTTTTATTTTTTCCATTTCTTCTGTTTCACCGGTTTTTTCTTCTGTATTCCCATTTGAGTCCTCTGATTCAACGCCGACAATTTTGTTTAAGTTTTTGTTTAAGTTAGGGTTTAAGTCTTCATCCAGGTTTTTGTTCAACTCTTCTTCTTCCTCTTCTGTTTCTTCTTCGTATTCTTGCATTTAACCAGCCAAACACATTATTTTCCGAAAAATATTTAATTGCAGTCCGAGACAAATGCAGGCAAAAGTGGTTATTATTCTTTTTTGCCGTCATTGTTCATGTTTTTTTTGCCTGAAAGAATTAGCTGCGAAAAGTATTTAATTCAAGATTTTTTTTGCTTGTTTTTGTAGTCTTCAATGGCTTTTTTTATTGCCTGCACAGCTAAAACAGAGCAATGCATTTTAATTGGAGGCAGACCATCTAATGCGTCTGCCACTTGCTTTTCAGTTAATTTCAATGCTTCTTCAATGCTTTTTCCTTTAACCATTTCAGTTGCCTTTGAAGAAGTGGCAATTGCGCTTACACAGCCGAATGTTTCCACTTTAATGTCTTCTATTTTGTTGTCTTTTATTTTTAAGTAAACTTTCAGCATGTCCCCGCAGTTATGAACACTTAATGATTCAGTAGTGAATGAATGTTTACTTTTAATTTCTAGATTGTATACTTTGCCTTTATAGTCTACTTTATTTACAGCAGTTATTGGAACACAAAGATAGTTTGATTTAAACCAGGAATCAGTAATAGTTGTTTTTTTTGGTTTAAATGGTATTCTAAGAATTTTAGCTAATATTTTCAGAGACTTTCTCTCTCCAATATGTATTCTATAGGATTTTTGGTGGTTAACTCCTTTGACAGTTTTTTCTTTTTCAGTATAAATAGAAGGGACTATTCTTTGTCTTAATAAAAGTGTTTTAATTTGGTGGCATAATTCATAAGAAATAGTTGAATATCCTGCTCTAGGCCTTTCTGTATTAAAATACCCGTCACCCATCCACAACCCATAAATAAGACTTTTTTGTTTTTTTGGAGGCAGAATCATGAATTCAAAAGGTATTTTTTTGTTTTTTGCGCCTTTGTTAAACAGTTTTAGGAATAATCTTGTTAACCAAACATTGTTTACTTCTACTACTATTGTGTTGCGTTTTTCTCTTTTCTTTTTTTTGGCTTTTATCCCAAAACTTTTTTTAACAATTTTGATAGAATCTTCAGCTAAAAAATCTTCTTTTGAACCAAAGGTTAATCCCAAATATGTTTTACCAACTTTCTCTTTGATATTTCCTTCAGAAAGATAATACCCCGCAAATTTTAAGAAATCATTATTTACATTAATTTTATTTGGAATTTTTTGACTTCTAAAATCCCATTTTTTTCTTTCTTGTTTGAAACTAATGTATTTTTTATCTTTTATTTCTTTTAGTATAGGATAAGTAATTATATCTCCCTTTTCAAGTTCTTCTGCATGAAACCAATCAGGAAAAAGTTTTTTCTTGTTTTTATGAAGAAAGAAACGATAATTTTTTGGAATTTTTATCGCAAAAATTTGGTGTTCTGGAGTAACAAAATTTATGCCTAATTTGCTTTTTATTTTAACAATTTTTCCTTTATATTCCCTTTGGAATTTTTTTGAAACATTAGAATATTTGCCTTTATGGTTCAAAACAAAATCATTTTTTTCGATTTCTTTGATTTCTGTTAATCCTTTTGTTGTGTCAATTTTTGTTTCAGGAGTTAAACAGACTGGGTTTCCTACTTCGCTTACTGCATCTGGGTTATCTATTTTCCCTAAATTCTTCGGGTTCTTGAATTCTTTCATTACTTTTTCTGAATACATTTTTTCACCTAAACTTTAACCGCACTGACTTTTCTCAGCTGTCCTACAACTTTAGGGATTTTTTCTAATGCAAAATCAATTTCTTTTCCTGAATTGTTTTTTCCTAAAGTCAATCTAAGCGAGCCGTGGGCCCAGACGTGATCTAATCCGATTGCCTTTAACACATGGCTTATTTTCAGGCTTTTGCTTGAACAGGCCGAGCCAGTTGATGCTTCAATTCCTTCAAAGTCAAGCAATGTAATCAATGCTTCTCCTTCAACTCCATAAAAAGAAAAATTAATGTTGTTTGGAAGCCTTTTTGTTTCATGCCCGTTTAATTTGGATTTTTCTATTGAGCTTAAAGAACTGATTATTTTGTCCCTTAATTTTTCCTGCCTTTTCATTTCGTTTTCCCTGTTTTCTTCTGCTAATTCCAGTGCTTTAGCCATTCCAACAATTCCGGAAATATTTTCTGTCCCGCTTCTTAATTTTTTTTCTTGTCCTCCTCCGTGGATTAATGGCTCTATTTTCACGCCTTCTCTTATGTATAAAACTCCTGTTCCTTTTGGTCCGTAAAACTTGTGTCCTGAAACTGAAGCCAAATCAAGATTCATTTTATTTAATTCAATTTTCAGTTTTCCTGCTGACTGCACTATATCTGAATGAAACAAGGTTTTTCCTTCACAGAGTTCAGCTATTTCTTTCACTGGTTCTATTGTTCCTATTTCGTTGTTTGATTGCATTACTGAAACCAAAGCAGTTTCTTTGTCTATTTCTTTTTCAAGTTCATCTAATTTGATTAATCCTTTTTCATCTACCGGGGCAAAGAAAACATTTTTTCCTTTTTCTTTCAGGAATTCTGCTGTCCTTAAAACTGAAGGATGCTCTATTCTTGAAACAATCAGTTTATTTTTTGCGGAAAAATTCATTGCTCCTTTTACTGCAGTGTTGTTTGATTCAGTGCCTCCGCTTGTAAAATAAATTTCTTTTGGCTTTGCTCCAAGAATTTTAGCAACTTTTTCCCTTGCTTTTTCTGTTTCCTCTAAAGCTTTCTGGCCAAAAGAATGAAGCGAGGAAGCATTCCCGTAGTTTTCAAGAAAAACCCTGTTCATTTCTTCCAGAACTTTTTCATCTAATTGTGTTGTTGCAGCATTGTCTAAATAAATTTTTTTATTCACAGCATCCGCTCTTTTTTTTTCGCATGACTTTGCATATTTCACATGACTGCGAAACAAAGTTTTTTTTGTTTTGTTTTCTTGCAGTTAAATAGTCTCCCATTTCGTGTATTTTCTTTTTTTCTTCTTTTGTTAATTTTATTCCTTTCCCTCTTTTTCCTTTAACATACTGGCTTAAAGCAGCAGGAGTCAAGTCAAGCATTTCGCATACTTTTTTTCTCTGCATTTTTTTTTCTTTTATTAAGTAGAGGGTTAATTCCCTTCTGATTGAAGGCAGGATAGTCCAGCCTATTATCTCGCAGGGAAATCTTGCAGCCATAAATTAACAATTGTTAAAAAAGCTTTTTAAACCTTGGTTTTTTCAGCATTATTTTCGGATAAAGAAATAAATATTTCTCCTAGCCATTCTTCCTGCCATAAATTGATTTTGTTTTCATTGTTTAAGAACAGCAGGGGAATAAAAATGTCAATCAGGTGCTCTGAATTGTTTCCGTCTATTAAAGCAGAAAACAACAGCATTCCCTGCGAGTCGGCTTTCTGTTTTATTCTTTCAAAAACTTTTTTCATTTTTTCGCTGATGTTTTCTTTTGTCATCGGCACCTGGAATTTGAGTTCAGGCAGTTCCCTTAGCCTTGATTTCCTGCTTTTTGTCTGCTCCACAATATTTTGTATTGCATCAACTAATTCATCCAGAGAAATTTTTCCTTCCCTTAAAGTCCTTGCATCCTTTAATTCTGGAATGAATTCTTCAATGATTTTGTCTGTTGTGCTTTTCTCTTCTTCCTCTAAAGAAGAAATTTTTAACAGCCTTGATTTTGCCCTCAATAAAATCGCTGAAGCAAGGATTGCATTAGCCGGAACCCTTAAATCGGTTCTTTCAATTGAATTAATTTTTTTCAGGTATTTTTCCGATAAATCTATTATGTCAATGTCCCATGGATCCATTTTCTCTGAATTAACCAAGTCCAGTAAAATGCTTTTCCATTCCGGAACATCAATCAATGACACCAGGTTAACATCGTTAACCATAACCGAATTCTGCATACTAAAAATAACCTGTTGAAGTATTTAATTTAATGCTTTTCATTAAAAAAACTGTTTTTCTGCAGGCAAACAAACCAGAAAGTTTATTAACAGTTTAAGCCTATTTATTACAAAGAAAATAGTTTTTTTTAAGGTGATTGAATTGAAAAGAGTTCCAACAGGCATTGAAGGCTTAGATGAATTAATCCAGGGCGGAATCCCAAAAGGTGCGTCAATTCTGGTTTCCGGGGGAGCAGGAACAGGAAAAACAATTTTTGCAACACAATTTTTGTATAATGGTGCAACAAAATACAATGAACCCGGATTATATGTCACTTTAGAAACAAACCTGAAAAACATTACCTGGGACATGGAAAACTTCAGGTGGGACATAAAAAAACTGCAGGAAAAAGAATTATTCAAGATATACAAATTAAATTTGGCTGAAAAAGACTCTGAAAACATTGAAGAAGAAGTCTTAGAAGAATTAAACATTATTTCAGAGTACATTGAAAAAGTCGGTGCAACAAGATTAGTTGTTGATTCAACTACCTCTTTGGCGATGTGGATTCGAGGCTCTGCGGCAATGCGAAAAACCTTGTTCCAGTTCTCTGACGGATTAAAAAAACTTGACTGCACTACTTTAATGACTTCAGAGACAAAAGGAGACAAGGGATCTATCAGTGCTTTTGGAGTGGAAGAATTTGTTGTAGACGGCGTAATGGTTTTATACTTACACCCCCCGCACAGGACAATTTTTGTAAGAAAAATGCGCGGCACAAACCAGTCAATGTCCCCGCACCCGTTTGAAATAACAGAAAACGGAATTGTAGTAAGAAGCAACGAAGAAGTGCCATGGGAAGGAATAAAGTTATAAAATTCCTTTTCTTTTTCTTATTTTTATTTTTTTTATTTTCTAATCCTTAACAACGCTTTTTTAATTCTTTTAATTCTTATTTTTATCTGATAAAATGAAAATTCTTGTAACAGGCGGGGCAGGATTCATTGGAAGCAATACAGTTGACTATTTAATCAAAAAAAATTTTGATGTAACTGTTGTAGACAATCTTTCAACAGGATTTAAGGAATTGCTGAATCCTGAAGCAGAATTTTTTGAAGGAAGCTTTGGAGACAAAAAACTTCTGGAAAAAGCCTTGAAGGGAGTTGAAGCAGTAATTCATTTAGGTGCGTTTTCTTCTGTAGAGGAATCAGTTAAAAACCCATTAAAATACTATAAAAACAATTTAGTTAATTCAGTTGTATTGCTTGAAGAAATGAGAAAAAAAAACATTGAAAAACTAATTTTTTCTTCCAGTGCATCAGTTTACGGCGAGCCAAAAAAAATTCCTGTAACAGAAGCAAGTGAATTAAATCCGATTTCCCCTTACGGCGAAACAAAGCTTGGGTTAGAGAAAATCCTTGAACTGTATTTTCATTCTTTTGGATTAAAGAGCATTTCTTTAAGGTACTTTAATGCTTTTGGGCCAAAAGAATTACATGAACCTGAAACCCATGCAATTCCAAATTTCATTAAAGCAGTTTTAGAAGGAAAAAAAATTAATGTTTTTGGTTCAGGAAAACAGCAAAGGGATTTTGTTTTTGTTGAAGACCTGGTTAAAGCCCATGTTCTTGCATTAGAGAAATTAGATGAAATTGGCTTTGAAGTATTTAATGTCGGTTCAGGGGAAAGCTGTTCAGTGAAAGAAGTGATTGATTTGGTTTTTGATTTGACAGGAAAGAAAACAGCAGTAAATTTTCTTCCCCCGAGAAAAGGCGATCCAAGGAAGTTAACTGCTGATATATCTAAGATTAAGAAAAAACTGCACTGGAAGCCTGAAACCGATTTTAAGGCTTCAATCAGCAAAACAATTGAATTTTTTAAAGAAAACCCTTAAGGAATCAAAAGCCTTAAAAAAACAAATCCACTAAACTTTTACTGGTTCCTTTTTAATTAAGGAATAGGGGTGAATTAATGAACAGATTTAATTTAATTTTAATTGTTTTTTTAGCATCAGTTTTGCTGGCTTCAGTTGTAATGGCTGAAACAGATGACACTGTTTCTTCTGATGAAACAGCAGGTGATGCAGATGAATTAGATGACACAAATGAGCCAGATGAAGGAATTGAATTAGAGGAATCAGATGAAGAAACACTTTCTGCAGATGATGCGCCAAAAAAAGCTTTTATCAGGACACTGTTTTTTTCCGGAACAGGAATTGCATCCAATCCGTCTGACGCAATGGACTTTTATACTGTTAAAGTAGTCGGCGGAAAAGTTGCATTGCCTGACAGAAATATTGTTGGAAGAGGAATTCTTTACCTAGATGAAGAAAAATACAGGCTGACTGATTTAAATCTTGTCGGAGACACTGCAACAGCAAACATTGTTTCTTTTGCTGACACAAACACTGATACAAACAATTTTACCGGAACAGTTGTCGGAAGCCTTTCTTTGACTAAAGTGGCAAAGCCTTCAGCTGATGTCTGGGCAGGAACAATGACATTGAATTCAAAGCCATACAATTTCTATTTGCTTGCACAAAAAAGAATGTTCAAGGCATCAGAGATTGCAGAGAAAGCAAAAAATTACTGCAAGGAAAACCCTTTTGATGAAACATGCAAGTCTGTCGCAGGATACTTGTGCAATGATAATCCAAAAGAATGCAGGGAAAAAGTTGAAAGATACTGCGAAGACCATCCAGGTGACTCAAGATGCAAGGAAATAGTCAGAAGCTATTGTGCAGGAAACCTGAGGGATGCAAGATGCAGGGAAGAAATGAAGGATTACTGCGAAAAATTCCCTAACACAAAATACTGTGAAAGCGAAGTAGTTGAATTCTGTAAGGAAAACCCTGAAGACACAAACTGCCAGAATGTTTTCGCAGAATACTGTAAAACCCACGAAAAGGATTCCAGATGCAAAGCAGCAGAAATTTCTTTCTGCAAGAAAAACCCTTCAGCAGAAAACTGTGCTCCAATAATAAAACAGTTCTGTGAATACAACCAGACAGCAGAATTATGCGGAACCACAAGAATCGGCTTCTGCGAAAAAAATCCAGATGACCCAAAGTGTGCGGTTACAGCAACAGCTTTATGCAAGCTTGACAGATTCAAGGACACAGAAAAATGCAAGGCAATAGTTTCCGCAGTTCAGGAAAGAGTCAGAAAAGCAGCCAGCACAACCAACAGGGTGAACCAATGAAGAGCTGTATTTTAATTTTAAGCATTCTTGTATTGCTTGGAATTATTTTCAGTGGCTGTGTTTCCAAACCAGCAGACATTACAAACAATAGCACAGAAGAACAGCTTTCAGGGCAAGCATTATCTGCTGAAGACAAAGAAATTGATTCATTGTTTGAAGAAGAACTAGCTGACTTGCCTGAAGAAGATTTAACTCAATTAGAAGACGAATTAAGTTAATTCGTTTTCTTTTTTTTATATTGTCATTTTTGTTATTACTAAAATGATTATTCCTATTACAAGGATTACTGCGAGTACTGTGGTTGTGATTGAGTTTGCTGTGTCATTTGAAATCACTGGGCATGAGTCGTTTTCAATGTCTTCACATAAACCCCATGCATTGTTTGAACAGGTTTGTGTTCCAGAACACTTTTCTTCTGTTTCACATACTCTTAGCATGTCGTTTACGCAGACAAAAGCAGAAGCAACATAGCTGATTGTTTTTGGTTCAAAATCTTCTTTGCTTACAATAATATCATTTATGCTTTGCAATTCCTTGAAGGTTGTTGTTCCTGCTGAATTAGTGTATTTTGTTTGCTTTCCATAAGTTACTTCAGCGTTGTCTATTGGATTTTGTTTTGAGTCAGTGACTTTGACTATTAAAGTGCTGCCATCAATTGTGGTTGTTATTATGAGTTCCTCTGCTGTTGTTTCGCAGTCTGTGGGACAGCTTGTTAAAGTCTCGTAAGGTGTTTCGCATTTTTTGTTTCCGCATGAAACAGTGATTATATCTAAGTCTATTGTTTGTCTTCTGTAGTCTGCTGCTGAAACACTTAATTTAAGGTAATCTTTTTTCGCCTCTAAAGTAACTTTTCCTTGGGCGTTAGTGTAATATGTTTTGGTTGAATAGCTTACTCTGGCGTTTTGTAGAATGCTTCCGTTTTCATTTAAAACTGTTACTGTTAATCTTTCTCCGTCTAATACTTTTGCTGGGTCAATCATTATAGTTAATTCTTTTAGTGTTATTGGCCCTATTGTTGTTGGGCAGTTGTCTCCTGCTATGTCAATGCATGAGCCCCATGAAGCGTTTACACATGATTGTGTTCCTGAACAGCCTAGTGAGGTTGTGCATGATTGAGTGTTTCCTGTTGTACAGTCACCGCATGCCTGTGTTAGTGATGGTATGTTTTCTGTTGTTTCGCATGAGCTTGAGTCAGTGCAAGTTCTTGTTTGTGTTCCGTTTGAGCATGAACTCCATCCACTGCAAGTCCATGATTCAGTGCAAACACATTGAGTTGCCTGGTATGTTTCTGAACAGCAGTAGCCTGTTGTTCTTGTGGAGCCATCACAATAGCATTCAGATGAAATCTGTCCTTGTGTGCAGGCTGGACAACTGTCTCCTGGAGTGTCTGTACAGGAACCCCATGTATTGTTTGAGCATAATTGTGTTCCACTGCAGCCTGCATTAGTTGTACAGCCTTGAGTTGTGTTGTTAGTGCATTCGCCGCATGATTGGGTTAAAGAAGGCCGGTTTAAGATTGTTCCGCAACTGTTTGTGTCATTGCATGTTCTGCTCTGGCTTCCGTTTAAGCAGGAACTCCATGTTCCGCACACCCAGTTTTCAGTGCAACTGCATTGGGTTGTTTGGTGTGAGTCAGAGCAGCAATAACCTGTAGAAAATAATGTTCCATCACAATAGCATTGAGTTGTTATTTGTCCTTCTGAACAGTCTGTGGGGCAAGGAGTTGTTCTGTATGTTCCAGCACAACAGTATCCTGTTGAGTAAGTGCTTCCACCGCATTCGCATAAAGAAGTTATTTGTCCTTCAGCACAAGTTAATGGAGGGCAATTGTCGTTTGGATTATCAACACAAGTTAAACTCCACATACCGCTTACACAGGTTTGTGTTCCACTGCAAGCTTGTGAAGTAATACAGTTTCTTGTTGCACCAGAAGTACATTCAGTACAAGACTGGCTTTCAAACGGCTTGTTGTTTGTTGTTCCGCAAGAACTATTATCAGTACAGGTTCTAGTCTGAGTTCCATTCACACAGGCACTCCAGGAAGTACAGCTCCAGTTTTCAACGCAAGGGCAATTATCTCCTGCTGTGTCATTGCATGTTCCCCAAGAATTACTCACACAAGTTTGTGTTCCTGCGCAGTTTGCTGTTGTAGTGCAGTTTCTTGTTGTTCCGTTAGTGCAGCCTGTCTGTCTGTCAATTGTTAGATTAACTGTTGAAGTGTTTTGTGGTGAAATCGCAGTATTCGCTGGAGTGTATGTTACGAAAAAAGCGTAAGTGTTTCCTATTGTTCCTGTTGGAATAACACTCCAAGTGTTAGTACAAGTTTGT
>JBDRFE010000074.1:0-27957 GCA_043819075.1 archaeon | reverse complement strand
AGTTTTCTGATGCAATCATTTCTAAGCCGTTCATCTGCCTTTTTGTTTCGTCTTCAATTGCATTAAATACATCCAAGTCTGTTTTCTTCAAGTCTTCCAAAAACATTTAGTTTCCCCCTGAAAAAGTAATAAAAAAGAAAGAAAGAAAGTAATTAAATTCGTTTTGGATGAAAGCAAAAAAAAATAGAAGGAAGTTAAGCCATTTAATGGCTTAACATGTTTTTTATAGTGTATCTTTTGTCCACTGAAAGGACTGATTGCGGAATAATGTTTTCAAGTTTTGCTAAAACTGTTGTAAAAGCAACAAATGAAACGCTTATTCCTAATGCAAATGCAAGCCTTTCAACTGCAACAATTGGAATCAATGCAAGCCATAACACAGGAGTTGAAGGAATAGTGTAAAGCCATACAACTGAACCAATTGAGTGTGCAGTAAAAGTTGCTCCAAGGCTCCTGAAAAAAAGCCTTTTGCTGAAAACTGCTGCCAGAACTGGAATCAACCAATACAAAGAATAAAACCATACCTGCTGGCCGACTGGATGAATTACAAACAAGGCCATTGCAATCAAAGGAATTACTGCAGTGAAATTAAACTTTTTTTTGGCGTACAAGCCGAAATAGATTGCAGCAAAAATCATTGGAGTTAATCTGAATAATGCAATGAAATCAAATGCTTTTCCAAACAAGACTTTTTCAGCTAACTGTGCAATTAATACAGAGCCTGCTCCGATAAACGGCCCAAGAAAGCTTCCTGCTATCGGCCCAAAAAACTGGAATAAAGTAAAAAACTGTCCTTCAGCACCCCAGACTGCAGAAAAATTAATCTGGCTTGCTATTAACACTAAAACCGAAAACAATGCAAAAAATAAAATTCTTTTTGCAGTAAACAATTCATTTAAATTCAATTTCATTAAACCACCCCGCTCATTAACCCGAAAAACAATTCTAGGTAATAAAACTAAGAGCAATATAAGTTTTTTAACTTAAGCGTCAAAAAAGTTTTCTGCAACAAAATTAAAGCAAAATTATTCCGGGCAGACTTTTTTGTATGCTTTCAGCCACCATTTTGGAGGGTTAACCAGTTTCCATGCTTTCAGGCAGTTTTCTTGGAATTCAGCTGAAATCTTGTTTTCTTTCACTAAAGGGCATTTTTTGTCAAGCCTGACTGAAAGCCTGTCTTTTTCAAGAAAAGGAATAACTGGATAACTTCTGCAGTCAAGGCACCTTATATCCCTGTTAATGCATTTGCCGCACTTAAAAAAATTGCAGTGGTTTTCTTCTGCAGCAATCATCCAGACAGTATGCCCGTTAATTTTATGCCTGTTTGCAATGGATTCTTTTGGCACACTAAATTTTTTGCTTAAAAATTCTGCTTCCCCCGGCAAAAGCATTACAGCAGGGTCCTCACAGATCACACAGTTTTCAGGGCAGCCTAAATTGTTTTTAGTCAAATCATAGGCTTTTTCAAACTTGTTTTTTTTCATTAATTAATTGGAAAGCAAAATTATTTTATTGGATTGCATTACTAAATTACTGGATGAGCATAAAAGAAAACACTAAAAGAATCCTTTCAGGAATTCCTGAAAGTGTTAAAGTTGTTGCTGCGACAAAAAAACAGCCTGCAGAAAAAATAAAACAAGCGGTTGAAGCAGGAATAAAGATTATAGGCGAAAACACAGTGCAGGAAGCAGAAAAAAAGTTCACTGAACTTGACTTTCCTGTGGAAAAGCATTTTATAGGGCATTTGCAGTCAAACAAAGCAAAAAAAGCAGTTGAATTATTTGACTGCATTCAGTCAGTTGACTCAGTTAAGCTAGCAGGAAAAATTGATTCAAGCTGTATTTCACTTGCAAAAACAATGCCTGTGTTCATTGAACTGAATTCAGGGGAAAAACAGAAAACAGGAATTGAAAAAGAAAAAATAAATGAATTAGCTGAAAAAATAAATGAATTTTCTTCGCTGAAACTAAAGGGCTTGATGTTTATGGCACCGTTTTTTGGTGAACCGGAAAAAAGCGAGCCGTATTTTATTGAAACAAGAAACGTTTTTTTTGAACTAAAAAAAAGTTTTCCTTTAATGGAATTCCTTTCAATGGGAATGACAGACGACTACCTTATTGCTGTAAGAAACGGAAGCAATATGGTTAGGATTGGAAGAAAAATTTTTGAGTAAAAATTCAGTCAAGATTGGCATTTATTTCCCCTAAAAAAAAGATTGAGCCGATTACAAGCAAAAAATCCTTTTTGTCTGTTTCCTGCAAGGCAAAATCAAATCCTTCCTGCGAGTCATGAAAGCCAATGTATGGCTTGTCAAATTTGTCTGCAAAACCTGCAAGTTTTCCGATTGACATTCCCCTGTACTTTGCCCTTGAAATAACTATTTTGTCTGCGAGGGGAAAAATTATTTCACTGATTTTTTCTGCGTCTTTGTCTGAAGACAAGCCGATTAATAAAATGAGTTTCCTGAACAATTTCTTTTTTTTCATTAAAAGAATTGTTTCTTTTATTTCAGCAAAGCACGCAGGATTATGGCCTGCATCAAAAACAATTAACGGCTTTTTGTTTACAATCTGGAATCTTCCTGCAATAAAGGCTTTCTTTAAAGCCTTTTTTATTTTTGTTTTATCAAACTTGATTCTGAGTTTTTTTAATGCAAGAATTGCTGTTACAGTATTAATTAACTGGAATTTGCCTGAAAGAGACAATTCAATGCCGTTAATTTTGGTTCCCTCGAGTTCCAGGTCAAATTTTTGTTTTTCCAGCCCAAAAGAATAATTTTTTATTTTTACAAGCTTTCTTACCTCAAATAATTCAGTGTTTTCTTTTTCTGCCTTGGCTTTCAGTATTTTAAGGACTGAAGGGTTTTTTTCTGCTGTAACTGCAGTTGAATTTGGCTTGATTATTTCAGCTTTTTCCACTGCAATTTTTTCAACTGTGTCGCCTAAATAGTTTGTGTGTTCAACTGAAACATTTGTTATTACCGAGACTTCAGGACTCAAAACATTTGTTGCATCAAGCCTTCCGCCCAAGCCTGTTTCAATTACAGCAAAATCAACTTTTTTTCGTGCAAAATAGTCGTATGCTATTGCAACAGCAAATTCAAAGAAAGTGGGCAAAAAATAAGGGGCTTTTTTTTGTTTTTTGTCAACTATTTTTTTTATTTTTTTTATTTCAAAAACAAGTTCTTTGTCTGGGATTTCAATTGAATTAATCCTGATTCTTTCCCCAAATCTTTTCATGTGAGGCGAAGTATATAATCCTGTTTTGAAGCCGTATTCCTGTAAAATACAGCTCAGCATGGTTGAAACAGAGCCTTTGCCGTTAGTGCCAGCAATGTGAATGCTTTTAAACGAATTCTGGGGGTTTCCTAATTCTTTTAATAAAAAGCTTATTCTTTCAAGCCCTAAAATTGTGCCCAGCCTTTGCAGGGAAAAAAGATAGTTAATGCAGTCAGAGTCTTTCATTCCATCAAATAGTATTTGACTTTAAAAAAGGTTAAAAAATAGTTTGGATACAATTAAAAAGCATGAAAGGCAGGCTTGTTGTATTAGAGGGATTGGATTCAAGCGGAAAAGCCACTCAGGCAAAACTCTTAAAAGAAAAACTTGAAGCCAAAGGAAAAAAAGTGAAAGCATATTCTTTTCCCAGGTATGAATCTTTTTTTGGGAAAATGATTGCAAAATACCTGAAAGGCGAGTTAGGGGAAAAAGAATTTATTTCAGAAGAATTTGTTTCACTGATTTACTCTTTGGACAGGTATGAAGTCAGAAACGAAATAACGTCTTTTCTTGAAAAAGGTTTTATTGTGTTAATGGACAGGTATTATACTTCAAATTATGCTTTTCAGACAGCAAAATTAGAGGAAAGCAAAAGAAAGGATTTTCTGGATTGGCTGAAAAAAATTGAATCAAGAATGCCTGCGCCGGATTTAGTTTTTTTTCTTGACGTGCCGTCAGAGGTTTCACAAAAGCTGATGGAGTCAAGGAAGCAGAAAGATTACATGAAAGAAAAAAAAGACATTCATGAAAAAGATTTATTGTACCAGAAAAAAGTAAGGGAAATGTTTCTTGAACTCTGCAGAACAGAAAAAAACTGGGTTAAAATTTCATGCGTTTCAGGAAACAAAATGAAATCAGTTGAAGAAATAAATGAAATCGTTTATGCTAAGCTATTTAAACTCTGAATGAATAAATTTATTTGAATGAAACATAGAAAACAAATCAAAGCAAGAACCCTCCCAACTATCCAATCAGATTTATTAACCAGATTATTAACCCAGTTTCCTACAGCCCCTTATAGAGTAATAATACAGAAAGCTAAAGAGCAGGGAAAAAGAATTCCGCTTGGAACAGTTCAGTCAAGAAAATATTACCTTAGGGAAAAAGGCATTATTTCTACAGAATTGTCTGAGGCTGGAAGGCACACTAAAGCATTTGATTTTAACGGAAACCTGACTCCTAAAGCTAGAGTAAGAAAAGCATTTTATGAAAGCAGGGGGAGAAAAAAAAGGGAAGAAATTGCAAAACAAACAGGAACTTATATAAAACTTGTTTATGAAGTAAAAAATGAAATGCGGGAAGAAATTAAATTACTTCAAGCAATGCTTATTAAAATGCAAAAAGAAAGCAAGCCAAAAGAGCAAATTGCAAGGATACATAAAAGCATAAAAGAACATGAAGAAGCACTGAAAAAATATTCTAATAGAAAACTTGTTCCTAAATTAAATCCAGAACAAGAACGGATTTTAAATGAGGCGGGAATACATCTTCCAAGAGTTTTGGGCGCAGTAATCCATGGCGTGATAATGGATGCAGAAACTGCTAGGACTTTAAGAGCAGAAGCAGCTAAAAACTTGCCTAGATGGATTGTTGCCCGCAGCAGGTATCTAAAAAGACTTAAAAAAGGGGAAAAACCCAGAGAGCTTGGAAACGCAATTTATTACAGAGTTGATAAGCTAGCACGCTCAACCATTATAAAATCATTTAAACTACAATTAGGAATTACTTTTAAGGAAGCAAATCTACTTGCTTCTTTAACAAAAAGAATAAAAGAGTTAAGAGGGGAAAAGCGCGGGAGAATAACTGAAGAAGATATGACAAAGCATTTTGAGTCAGCATTTAAAATAACAAAAGAGTTTCAGACTTACAAGAGCACTACAAAGCAGAAAGCAAAAGAATTGCTTGAAAGATTAATTGAATATCAAAGAAGAAATGCGGCAGGAGAAAGATTTGAACGTTTTGACACTTAATTGGCTCTTTACACAAAAAATAATTCCTCTTTAAAAAAAGTTCTCAGGCTAATTTTTTTAGGTCTGAATGCATAAAATACAGGTTTTCTTTGAAGAAGAAAAAAACGATGCCGAATCCAATTCAGTGAAAACAAGCATTGAATCAGACCTGGAAATAAAAACTGGTTCATTGAAAATCGTGAACTGCTATTACATTAACGCAGAATTAAATGAAGAAGAACTGCATAAAGTTGCTGGAAAACTGTTTGCTGACCCGATTGTACAAAAGTATTCAGTTGACTCAGAGCCGGAAATAAGCTTTGACTGGCTGATTGAAGTAAAACTGCATTCAGGGGTAACAGACAACATAGGGAATGCTGCAGTAATTGGAGTGCAGGACTTAATTAAAAGAAAATTCAGGGAAAACGAAACTATCAGGGCGTCAAAAAAATATTTTATTTCAGGAGAACTGGAAGAAAAACAAATTAAAAGAATCTGCACTGAAATGCTTGCAAACACATTAATTGAATCAACTGAATACAAAAAAAGCGGGAAAGATTGAAAAAAGAAAAAGTGAATTGAATAAAATGAAATTAAAAGAATAAAAAAAAGGGAAAAGCGCTGAATAAAGTTGATGGCATGGAAAAAGAAACTGAAAAAGAAATTGAATTCAATTCCTTAAGCGAAAAAGAATTAAATGATTTAAGCAATGAAATGCTTTTGTCTTTAAATGAAACAGAATTAAAGGCAATACAGGAATATTTTAAGAAAAAAAAGAGAAACCCTTCACAGGCAGAATTAGAAACCATTGCCCAGACCTGGAGCGAGCACTGCAAGCACAAAATATTTAATTCAGCAATCAATTACAAAGAAGTTTTATTGGATGGAACAATAAAAGAAAAAAAAATAAATAATTTGTTCAAAGAAACAATTAAGAGCGCAACAAACAAATTAATGAAAGAAAAAAACTGGCTTGTTTCAGTTTTCTCTGATAACGCAGGAATAATTTCTTTTAACAAAGAATTTGATGTAGCATTCAAGGTTGAAACACACAATCATCCAAGTGCATTAGACCCATATGGAGGAGCAAACACCGGCATCGGAGGAGTAATAAGAGATATTTTGGGAGCAGGATTAGGAGCAAAGCCGATTGCAAACACTGATGTGTTTTGTTTTGGCTTGCCGGACACAAAAAAACAGGAAATGCCTGAAAACTTATTGCATCCGAAAAGAATTTTTAAAGGAGTAAGAGCCGGAGTAAGAGATTATGGGAACAGAATGGGAATTCCGACTTTAAACGGCGCAATATTGTTTGATGAAAGATACTTAGGAAATCCTTTAGTGTATTGCGGGACAATCGGGTTAATTCCAAAAGGATTGCATGAAAAAAAGGCAGTGAAAGGAAACAAAATAATTGTTTTAGGGGGAAAAACCGGAAGAGATGGAATCCATGGCGCAACATTTTCTTCCACTGAATTAAATGAAGAGACTGCTTCAACTGCTGTCCAAATCGGCAACCCAATAGAAGAAAAAAAAGTATTAGATGTATTGCTTCAGGCAAGAGACAAAAAATTGTATTCAAGCATTACTGACTGCGGTGCAGGAGGATTCAGCTCTGCAATCGGGGAAATGGCAGAAGAAACAGGGGCAATAGTTCACTTAGAGAAAGCTCCATTAAAATACCATGGATTAAAGCCATGGGAAATCTGGGTAAGCGAGGCACAGGAAAGAATGATTTTAGCTGTGCCAGAAGAAAACACACAAGAATTGCTGGAGTTATGCGAAAAAGAGGAAGTTGAAGCAACTGTTTTAGGCGAATTCACTGGCACAAAAAAATTAGAGGTTTATTTTAATGAAGAAAAAATAATTGACATAGAAATGAGTTTCCTGCATAATAATGTGCCGCAAAAAGAAAGAACTGCTGTATGGAAGGAAAAGAATTTAACTGAAGAATTTGAAGAAAAAGAAAACTTTAATGAAACTTTAATGCAATTGCTTTCAATGCCGAATATTGCTTCAAAAGAAACAACAATAAGGCAGTATGACCACGAAGTCCAAGGAACTTCTGTAATCAAGCCTTTAATGGGAAAAGAAAATGATGCTCCAAGCGATGCAGCAGTAATAAAGCCGTTGTTTGAGTCAAAAGAAGGAATTGCTGTTTCAAACGGAATTAATCCATTGTATGGAGACATTGATTCTTATTGGATGGCCGCAACAGCAATAGATGAAGCTATCAGGAATTTAATTTGTGTCGGCGCGCAAATGAATTTCATTGCATTGCTGGATAATTTTTGCTGGGGTTCGCCGACAGAAGAAAAATTAGCTGAATTAGTTAGAACATCAATTGCCTGCAGGGAAACTGCAGTTGCTTTTGGAACACCGTTTATTTCAGGAAAAGATTCTTTTTACAATGAATTTAAATTAAAGGAAAAAACAATTTCTGTTCCAAATACTTTACTTATTTCTGCTTTAGGAGTAATGCCTGATGCAAACAAAAGGATTTCAATGGACTTAAAAGAAAAAGAAAACTTAATTTATTTGGTTGGAGCAACAAAAAACGAGTTAGGGGCAAGCCATTACCTGAAACTTCAGAACAAAACAGGAAAAAATGTTCCAGAAGTTGATGCTGGAGAAGCAAGAAAAGCATATGAAAAACTGTCAGAGATTTCTTTGATTGGAGAAAAAAATTCTGAACGCATTATTCGTTCAATGCATGACTGCAGTGAAGGCGGATTAGGTGTTGCAATAGCTGAAATGGCTTTTGGGGGAATGCTTGGAGCAGAAATTGATTTAAGAAAAGTTTTTTTTGAAGGAAACGAAAAAGAAAAAACTGACACAGTTTTATTGTTTTCCGAAACAAATTCAAGGATTATAGCTGAAGTGCCATTTAAGTTCAAAGACGAGTTTGAATCAAAAATGCAGGGAACAGTTTTCTCTGAAATAGGGTTTGTTTCAGAAAACAGTGAATTAAGTGTAACCGGATTAAATGGAAAAAAAATAATTGAAGCAGATTTAACTGAATTAAAGGAGTCTTGGAAAAAAACATTAAAGTGGTAAAATGAAGCCAAAAATAATTGTGTTAAGGACTGCGGGAACAAACTGTGATTGTGAAACAGTTAATGCATTTAATTACTTGGGAGCAGAAGCAAAAGCAGTTCACATTAATTCTTTGCTGAGAAAAGAAGTTTCACTGAAAGACTTTCATGCTTTAGTGCTTCCAGGCGGTTTTGCTGACGGAGACTATATTTCTTCTGCAAAAATCCTTGCAAACAAACTGGCTTTCAGCTTAAAAGAAGAAATAACTGAATTCATTGAAGAAAAAAAACTGGTTTTAGGAATATGCAACGGCTTTCAGGCATTAGTTAAATCAGGTTTTTTGCCTGCACTCAATAATTCTTTTGAGCAGTCAGTTACATTGATTTCAAATGATTCAGGGCACTTTCAGGATGAATGGATTACATTAAAGAATGTCGGCGGAAAGCATTGTGTCTGGACTAAAAACATTACATCAGTTTACTGTCCCATAAACCATGGGGAAGGAAAGCTTGCAATGAAACAAGAAACACTAAAAGAATTGTATGAAAAAGATTTGGTTGTGTTTAAGTACGAAAAAAACCCTAATGGTTCAATAGATTCTATTGCAGGATTATGCAATGAAACCGGAAGAATTTTTGGGTTAATGCCTCATCCGGAAAAAAACGCTTTCTCGGTTTCAGATCCAAGAAGCACGAGAATCGAACTTGAATTTGAAGGGGATGGGTTGCAGTTATTCAGGAACGGAGTAACTTTTATCAGGGAAAACCTGCTTTGATTAAAATGAAAAAAAATGTTTCTTTGATTTTGAAGCTGTTAAAAAAAGAAGTCGGCTTTCACCAGCCTGTTGTTGGCTTTGAAAGCCCTTTCAAGGTATTGATTTCAACTGTGTTAAGCCAGAGAACAAGAGACGAAAACACTGAAAAAGCCTCTAAAGCATTATTCAAGAAATTTGGCTCTGCAAAAAAGCTTGCTCAGGCAAAAACAAAAGAAATTGAACATCTGATAAAGCCTTCAGGGTTTTATCGTGTTAAAGCAAAAACAATCAAAAAAATTTCTGAAGAATTAATTTCAAGGTTTAACGGAAGAGTTCCTTTTTCGCTGGAAGAACTGGTTTCACTGAAAGGGGTTGGCAGAAAAACAGCTAACTGTGTTTTAGTTTATTCTTTTAAGATTCCTGCTATTCCAGTTGATGTTCATGTTCACAGAATTTCTAACAGGATTGGGTTAGTGAAAACCAAGACTCCAGAAGAAACAGAACAAAAGTTAATGAAAGTTTTTCCTGAAAGCAAGTGGATTGAATTAAATGATTTAATGGTTAAATTCGGGCAAAAAAAATGCTTTCCAAGAAACCCGAAATGTGAAACCTGCCTGTTAAACAGGGAATGTGATTTCAGCAGCAAAAAGCTTTTATTGAAAAAACGCCTTTAGATTATTATGAAAATGCCTTTCAGTGTCAGAAGACCTTTAAACAAAAAAAGAAAGAAACCAGGTTCCCTTCCGGGCGGAACCGGAAAGAAAGCAAGAGCACAGTATAAATCTCTGAAAGGCCAGATGTTTCCAAGAAGAAAGCCAGGCTTTCTTGCAAAAAAAAGGTTTTTAAAATCTGTTTATATTTTTGGATTTGGAAATGTTTTAGCTGGAATTCATAGTACAACAAGCCTTATTATAAAACTCAAAAAAATGCCTGGAACAGCAAACCGAATTGAGCAAATAATGAATGAAATCGAAGAAATGCTTGAAAAAATAAACATGCACTATAGAGGGTTAAACAAGTTGCCGGCGCAGTTTGAAAGGGATCCTGACTTCAAAGCAATTATTGATTTCAGAAAAAAATTGCCCCAATTGGGAACTCTTGTGAAAAGATTCAGAAAAACACAATCTGAAAAAAATGCTGAACGAATATTTGAATTTATTAAAAGTACTTCCGCATTAAGGCAAAAGTTCAGAGAAGTTTCTGAAAAATACGGTGCGGCACAAGAAGTAGTCGATGAGGGGGTAAAGGGTCTCAGAAAAAAATTTTAAAAATCAGGTGTAATCCCATAAATTGTTTTTTTGTATTCCTCTTTCAAGTTTTCTTGATTCTTTTATGTTAAAGTTTTTCCAGTATTTTTTCGGCAATATCCATGAAATAAGAAAAGTTTTATTGTTTTTAAACAAAATCAGGCCAGACTGCCAGTGAAAAAAACAATTTAATTAAAACCATTTTCGCAATTATTTTTTTTATGCAGAAAATTGAATTAAGGGTTTTTGGAAGAGTGCAGGGCGTGGGATTCAGGTACTCGATTTTGCAGGCTTCAAAAAAATTTAAAGTAAAAGGTTTTGTTGAAAACCTTGAATCAGGCGAAGTATTAGTTGAAGCAGAAGGAGAAAAAAAAGAACTTGAAAAGTTTTTGGAAGAAATAAGGAATTTTTCTTTCACTGAAATAAAAAAAATTGAAGTACAATGGAAAAAATCTGAAAAAGAATTCAGTGAATTCAGGATAAAACACTGACCAGCTGTTTTAAATGAAAATTACAGCACAGGATAAGAAACTAAAATAAACTGTGTTTAATGAAAATTACAACCCAGGACAAGCACTGAAATTCTAGTTGTTTTTAATGTAAATCACAACTCTTTTGGCGAAAAGCCTGTTGCCTGAAAGAAAGCCAACCTGAATCTCATAATTTCCTGAAGAAATATTCTCTTTAAGAGCCCTTAAATTGAAATTAAAAGTTCTTGACTCGCCTTTGCCTAAAACAGGAACAGTAATTTCTTCAGGAAAAACTGTTATGGATTTTTCGTCAACAGCATTAACCTTTATTACGCTGTCAACCGCATCCTCTTCTAATACATTAAATACAACTACAGTCATCAGCAATGAACTTCTTTCACTTAAATCAAATTCAGGTTTTTCAAAAGAAACAAGCAATGGGTCTGGCTTGAACAAAGAAGAAAGTGAAACAACAAGGAATGCAATCAGCAATACAGCGATTACTGCAAGAATTGGATATTTCAGCTTTGAATAACTAAAGCCAAAAGAAAATTTCGGCAGGGACTTTGATTCATCGTAAATGCTCATTTTACCGCATAAAATAAGGCTAAAGGAATTTAAAAAAGTTACTCATGTTCATAATTATTTAGGCATTTAAAAAAAAGAAGGTTTTTTGCTGAAAAGAAAAAGAACACAGTTAAAGCTGAATTTTCCAGGCATAAAAAGAAAGCCTGGAATTAAAAGAGCTGTTGTTTCAGTAAAAGGAATGCAGTCTGTTTTCAGGCTTGGGAAAAGAATTTTAGGGGAAGAAAGAAAAAAATTCGAGGTAAACCTGTTTCAACTTGACAGCAGTATGCAGAAAACTGGAAAAGTTGCTTCAGGAAACTTAATGGTTTTTTCAGCGCACGGTTCAGCCAAGCGTGCGAGAGGGCCGATAACAAGAATAATGAAAGAAAAAGATGTTGCATTAATCAATTACCAGATTCTAGCGGAATACCATGCAAAAGAATTTCTTGAAAGAGGAATTGGAAAACAGTTAATCAGGTCACTTGAAGAGCTTGCAAGGGAAAGAAGAATAGGAATAATTGCAGGGGCAGTGAGAAAAGACAATTTGTTTTCAGCCAGCATCTTCTTTTCATCAGGGTACAGGAAATTAAAAGGCACTGAATTATATTACAAGATTCTCTAATTACTTTAAAGTAAACAAGGCGTCATCATCTTTTCCGTCAAACAATTCAGCTCTTATTCCTGCATCAAGCCATGCATGAGCATAAGAAAGAGAAGCAAGCGCATTAAGAAAGTCTTTTTTTTCATTAAAGTGTTTTGCGTCAGAAAAATAGTTTTTTGCCATTGAAAGAAAATCCAGTGCAACAGCCTTGTCTTTTGCATTCAAATCTTTTTTTAACTCAATTTTTTCCAGTGCCTTTTGTGTAAGAGAAAAATATTTTTTTGTTTTTTCAGCAAGTTTTATCCCAAGGCTTGCTTCACCAGAAAAATTTTTTGCAGAAACATTATTTTTTCCGTTCCAGCCGCTAAAAATTTTCAGAAAATCTTTTTCATCTTCGCTTAAGTTCCCACAGACAATAAGCGAATGAGGCTGTTTTCCGAAATCAAATTCTTTTAATTCTTTTGAAGAGCCTGCTTTTATTTTCATTTCAGCTGAACCAGCCCTTGAAATGCCTATTAAAACGCTTTCAGAAATAACCCTGTTATTCCTTTTGCTTTCAATTGATTCAAGAATTTTTAAAGCATCATTTATTTTCATGAACCTGTTTTTTTCTGATTCAATGTCAAGCAGGCATAAAGTGTGCAGGCCAACAGACTTGTTTTTTTCTATTGCATCAAAAAAAGATTCAGGGGAATAATTTTCCCTCTGAAAAACAACTGAAACCGTCCTGCCAAACTTGTATTCCTGCAGTCCAGTAAAAGAAACAAAATTTGAAACAGAAATTCCTGGAATAACTTCAAAAAGAATTTTTTCTTTCTTTAATTCTGCGAGAAGCGACAAATGCGTTGTTGCAGTCAAAGGGTTCCCGAAAACAAGCAATGCAATATTTTCTTTTTTTGCACCAGAAAAAAATTTCAGCGCGTTTTCTTCCACAGAATTCCTTTCAAGGGAAACGATTTCTTTGCTGAAAAGCTTTTCAAGCCCTGAAATTTTTCCTTCAGAGTAAGCGCTTGTATATGATTCAAGAAAAATTTTTGTGCAGGAATTTATTTTTTCAAGCGCTTCCAGCGTTAAATTATTTTTTTTTAAGCCGATTCCGATTAAAAAAAACATTTTTTCACTTCAAAATATTGTTTAAAACAAAACATTTAAATAATATGAATCCTATATACTGTTAAATAAATTTTTTTAAAAAGGAGGTTGATTTTATGGCAAAGAAAAAAAAGAAAACAACCAAGAAGAAAAAAAGATAAATAAATAAAAAAAATTTGGGAAAGAATTAAAAAGTTCTTTCCTCTGTTTTTATTTTTAATAGATTTTTTGCACCGAATTCTAATTCAGGCTCAAGGAAGTGTGGTTAGGCCCAGGCTGAAAACATCCCTTATTCCTGGCGCAAAACCGATTATTATCACAAAAAGCTTTATGAAATTCCTCAGATTTGTGTCTTCAACTTCTTTGTCAGCATACCATAAAACAATTAATGCAAGAAAAACTTTCAGGAAAACAAAACCCAGGGGAGAAAAAGTTTCTATGACAAAATTTGACAAAACATGCTGTTCGCTGTAGCCTGAAAAAAAAGTCAGTGCAGTAAAAGTTGCAACCCCATCCAAAGCCTGTCCGAAAAGCACTGCAAGATTCATAGGAGAAGAAAGAATTCCGTGCCTGAGTTTTCCTGCAATTAATTTTGCGGAAAAAACTATTGCTCCAGTGAAAGCAAAAACAAAAAAGAATTCAAAAGCATGGGTTAAATGAAGCAAATGATATAACACAACAGGAACGCTTAACAGCAGTCCTACCCCCATAAAAACCTGCAAAGGCTTTTTGTTCAAGTATTTTGAAATAAAAAAAGAAATAATTAAGCTGAAAATCGTGAGCAATCCGACTAAAATGTATATTCCTGGAGAAACAGTGTAAAAGCCAAAAGACAATGGGTCGGCAGACCTTTCAAATAATTCAAAGTAAACAGCAGAATAATTTTCCTCGAAAATTCTTATAGTTGAACCAAAAACAATGAAAGGAAGAACCGCTTTAAAGAAATCAAAATCAAAATTAATCCCTTTTTTCCTGAAAAAAGGGAAAACAACAAAAAAAGCGATTAACAAAAGAATTGCAGCATAAACAAAAGTGTTCACTAAATTGTAGCCTGAGTGGCTTAAAATAGGGTCAACAAAAAAATCGTTGATTAAATCAGATGCCATAAAAATCCTTTTAACTGAAAATCTTTTTATACTGAACGCAGGAAAAAAACTGAAAATAAAAAAACACGCTTTTGGCTGAAAAACCTTTTTATGCTGAACGCATGGAAAAAAGCATTATAAAAAACAATTGATTCAATTTTTTTTTATGGCAGGAAACCTTAAGCAATTGCTTGAAAAAAAATTAACTGAAAAAGAAAAAAATGCTTTTGTAAAAAGCTTTGATTCTCTGGGAAATATCGCGGTAATTGAAATCCCGAAAGAACTGGAAAAAAAAGAGAAGCTGATTGGGAAAACAATAATTGAATCAAACAAGAACATTAAGACTGTCTGCAAGATTGCGGGAAAACATAAAGGAAAATACAGAATACAGCCAATAAAAATTATTGCAGGGGAAAAAAATTTTATTGCAGACTACAGGGAATCAGGATGCAGGTTTGTTTTTGATGCAAGAAAAGTGTTTTTTTCCCCGAGATTAAGCAATGAAAGGCTCAGGATTTCAAAACAGATAAAAAAAGATGAAGTAGTTGGCTGTTTTTTTGCAGGAGCCGGACCTTATCCGATTGTTTTTGCAAAAAACTCTGAAATGAAAAAAGCTTTTGCAGTTGAATTAAATCCTTTTGCAGTAAAATTCATGAAAAAAAACATTGAACTCAATAAATGCCAGGGTAGAATTGAAGTAATTGAAGGCGATGTAAACAGGATTGCAGGAACTAAACTAAAAAACTTGTGTGACAGGATTGTAATGCCAATGCCTCACGGAGGGGAAACTTTTTTGAAACAAACGTTAAAAGCGCTGAAAAAAAACGGTGTAATTCATTTTTATCAGGTGCTTGAAAAAGAAAATGCTTTTGAAACTGCAATTTCAAGGGCAGAAAAAGAATGCAGTAAACAGAAAAGAAAATTTGTTTTATTGGATAAAAGGATTGTAAGGCCTTTTAGCGCAAGAAAAGTGCAGGTTGTAATTGATTTTAAGGCAAATTAGCCCTGCATTATTGGAAAAGTAAAAATTCTTGTCCTGCCTGTTTTTGGGTCAATTGCTTCAATTCTGTGAAATTTTTCCATATCATCTTTTGGCTGGTGTCTTCCTTTTTTTGCTAAAAACACTTTTTTGCCTTTTCTTGAAACAGTGTAACCAAGTTTTTCAAACAAGCTTGACTGCAAAAACCTTGATTTTGGGTACACTTCAAAACTATGGCTTCCGTCATTCAGCGCTCTTTGTTCTCTTTCAGTTTTTGACGCGGCTTTTAATCCAATCCCAAAACCGCGCAGGTTTTCTGGAATTATCATGTGAGCTAAGTCTTTTTGCCTGCGGAAAGAAGTAAGCGTACTAATATAACTCAACTTAAAAAAACCGCCTAATCCAACAGGAGTTTTTATCACAACTGGTTTTTCCCTGTAATGTTTTTTTTCTTTTTTTATTTCAAACAATTCAATAACAGAATAATCTCCAAGGCTCCTTGACCTTAAACTATAAAGCTTTTTTCCTGCCTGATATACTCCCTGAAGAAAACCGGTGAATTTAATTGTACTTTTTTCTGAACGCGAAAATTTAAGAACCAAAGGCAGTTCAATTGTTTGCTTTCCGTGAACAAAAACCATGTTGCCTCTGCTGAATGCTGCATGTCTTTCTTCTGCTGAAGCAATTTCCAGCGGCTGGGCTAAAGGTTTTTTTCCCTGCTGAATTCTTCTCTGGTTTCTTCTAACCCTTCTGCCTGCAAAAGTTTTATATTTTGGCGGTTCCCTGAATCTTTTCGGCGGTTCTGGCATAAAATCAACTGAAATAAAGTTGTATTTCAAAGTTTAAAAAGATTTTGTGCTTTTATTTTTACGGGAAAAAAAATGAACTTGATTTTTTTGGGCCAGCAGGGCGCAGGCAAAGGAACTTTTGCACAGTACTTAAACAGGGAAAAAGGCCTGGTGCAGATTAGTGCAGGAGATTTATTGAGGGCTGAAGTAAAAGCCGGAACAGAAACAGGAAAAAAAGCAAAAGAAATAATGAATGCTGGTTTATTGGTGCCGGATGAACTGGTAGCAGAATTAATTGAAAAAAAAATTGAAGAAGAAAAAGAAAAAGGAATTATTTTAGACGGCTATCCAAGGACATTAAAACAGGCTGAACTATTGGAAAAAATAATGGAAAAGCATAACCAGAAAATTCATACAGTAATTAATTTCACTATCTCAGATGAAACGACTTTTGAAAGAATCGGGGGAAGGCTAACCTGCAAAAACTGCAGCAAAGTTTACCACAAAAAATTTATTCCGCCGAAAAAAAAAGGAAAATGCGATGCCTGCGACGGAGAACTAATTACAAGAGACGACGACAAAATTGATGCAATAAAAAAAAGATTAGAAGAATACAAGAAACAGACAAAGCCTTTAATTGAATTTTACAGGCAGAAAGGCATGCTGAAAGAAATCAATGCGGAACCAAGATTTGATGAAATAAAGCCGGAATTTAATGAAATGGTTGAAAGAATAGAAAAAGAGAACTGAAATTATTTTATTTTATCAAATTCTTTTTTTAAAAGCAAAGCATCTTCCTCTAAATTCGGTGACTCGCAAGTCAGCCAACCCTTGACCTTAAAGTCTTTTAAAACTTTTAATAAGTCCTTGTAATTCATGTCACTTTCTTTTAAAATTAAATGATTTCTTTCGCCTTTATCAGAGTAAGCAATTCCGCTTAAATGAATATGCATTTCATCCAAAGCTTTTCTTCCTAATTTTGATTCAATCAAAGAAAGGTTTTCAGTGAATTCATCAAAAGAATTGTTTTTCCCAGCACTTCTTGCATGCAGATGAGAAAAATCAACGCAAGGCAAAACTCTTTCAAAGTCCTCTGAAAGAAAAACAATTTCTTCAAGTGAACCCCACTGGGTTGCTTTTCCGGTTGTTTCAGGGCGAAGCCAGATGTCAATGCCTTCATCTAAAAGCTTTTTTTCTATTTCTTTTATTCCTGCCTTGATTTTTTCTGAAACAGTTACAGGATTTTGCTGTAAGTAAAACCCTGCGTGAAATACAACAGATTTTGCTCCGCACAAAAAACCGATTCTTGCAGCGCTTAAAATCCTGTTAACTGAAGCATGAAATTTAGGCCTTTCCAAGGCATTAAGGTTAATATAGTATGGAGCATGAACAGTTAATTCAACTTCAGCTTTTACTGCAACAGACTTAATTTTTGGCGCAACATCTCTTGAAATATTCACGCTGTGAACAAACTCTAATTCCATGCAGCCTAAGCCTAATTCTTTAATTCTTTTTATTCCGTTTTCAGTTGAACGAATTTTAGTGCTAAAAGGAATTCCTGCAGTGCCAAACAATAATTTTTCCGGCATACAAGAATAAAACAGGGATTGTTTTTTAATGATTTTTGAAGTGATTTTTTTCATGATAAAAGTTTTGATTGTGGGAAGCATTGGATTAGATGACATTGAAACCCCTTTTGAGAAACGGCTTAACACTTTAGGCGGAAGCGCGGTTTATTCTTCTATTGCCTCAAGCTTTTTCTCTGAAACAGGAGTAGTAGGTGTTGTCGGAACAGATTTTCCAAAAGAACACATTCAGTTAATGGACAGAAGAGGAATTAACACTAAAGGAATTGAAGAAGTTGAAGGAAAAACATTCCGCTGGAGCGGAAAATACGAGTTTGACTTAAACACTGCTCACACGCTTAAAACTGAATTAAATGTAATGGAAAATTTCAATCCAAAAATTCCCGAAGAATACAAGGAAGCAGAATTTGTTTTTTTGGGAAACATTGACCCAGAGTTACAGTTAAATATATTACAGCAGATAAAAAAACCAAAATTAGTTGTAAGTGATACAATGAATTACTGGATTGAAACAAAAAAAGACAAAGTCCTTGAGGTAGTGAAAGCAGTTGATATTGCTTTAATGAATGACGCTGAAGCAAGAGAATTATTTACCACAACAAACTTAGTTAAAGCGGCAAAAGAAATTTTAAAACTTGACTCAGATTATGCAATAATAAAAAAAGGCGAGCACGGTGCAGTAATGTTTTCAGAAAAAAGCCATTTCTCTGTTCCAGGCTATCCATTAGAAGACATTAAAGACCCAACAGGAGCAGGAGACAGTTTTGCCGGAGCATTAACAGGCTATCTTGCAAAATGCAATGAAGTAAATGAAACAAATATAAGGAATGCAATGGTTTATGGCTCTGTTGTGGCTTCACTTGAAGTTGAAGGCATTGGCGTAACAAACCTGAATTTTGTAAACCAGTTTAAAATAAAAGAAAGGTTTGAACAATTCAAGGAATTCATGGAATTCTAGTTCTTCAAAAAACCTGCTTCAGGAAATTCACGAAATTCCTGAGTTCAAAAAATCTGTTCAAAAAAATTCAAGGAATTCCGGTTGCCATAAAAGCCTGTTAAATTAATTCACAGAATTTTAGTTTACTCTAAAAGCCTGTTGAATTTTCTTGCATTGATTCTGTTTTTTCCCTGAATTTTTCCCACAAACTTTCTGCTTATTTCTCTTTCAAGTTTTTTCAGGCTGCCGTCCGCTGCTTTAACCAGATTCCAGCCAAAATCCTTTGAAGTAAGAATTGTCCCGCTGAAACCCAGAATAGAATGAATAGAAAACTTTTTTCTTGTGCCTTCAGTCTGGTGTTCTTTTAATCTTAATTCAATGAACTCAATGTTTTTCAGTTTCTTGTTATGCCTTTCACAGAATTTAAGGCAGTTATTCTTGATTATTCCTTTATCTATTTCTGAAACATCCTGAAAACCAGCTAACCTAACATCAAATTCCGCCATTCAACCAACTCCATTTCAATTTCTTTATAAATTAAAAAAGATTAAAAGGTTTTTATTTGTTTTGCTGGAACGCCTGCAAAAAAAGAGTTTTTCGGCACATCAGAGTTAACCAAACTCATTGCGCCGACAACAGAGTTATCGTGGATTTCAACGCCTGCAAGAATAGTTGAATTAACCCCGATTAAAACATTTTTTCCAATAACAGTTTTTCCAATCCTGTATTCGTGGATTAAAAATTCATGCGCTAAAACAGTTGAATTAAATCCAATCAAAGAGTTTTCTTTTAATTCAATTAATTCAGGCCAGAAAAAATCAAATGAAACTCCTGTTGCAATAGAAACATTTGATTCAATTTTCATTCCAGTCAGCCTCAGCAGAAAACGCTTTAATGCAAGGGATGGAAGGTATTTTGAAACAAAAATTAAAGTAAAATTTAAGGCAACACGAAAAGGATTCCTTATCTTGTGCCATTTGCTAAGCGAGTTAGGCGTGCTTGTCTTAAACACTGAAAGCTTTCTCATAAAAAAACAAAGAAGAAAAAGCTTTTTATCCTTTATTGAATCCTTTGAGCAAATCCATTATTGTCTCGGAAAAACTCTTTTTCTTGTCTTCTTTTTTCACTGTCACTGCTTTTTTTTCAGGTTTTTTGCCTGAAACCTTTTTCACTGATTTTTTCTTTTTTTTCACAAAATCCCTCCTTAAAGATTATTCAAACCAAATTTTCTTGTTAGCTCAGCTATTTCCAGTTCCAGCTGAGTGCTCAAATAACTGCTTTTAGATTCCTTCAATTTTGCCTGAAGTTCCCTTACACGCATTAATGCACGCTTATGTTTTTCATTCAAAGTTTTTTTCCAGTTTCCCCTGACTTTATTTAAAGAACTTTCTTCCAGCTGCTTTTGGGTTGTAGTCATGTTTTTTCTTGCTTCGGCAAATAAATCAGGGTTAGCTTTTCTTTTCAAAGCAACTTGCCCGGCAGGCAAAACAGCTTCTGCTATGTCAGGAACAAGTCCTGCCCTGCCTAAAGCCTTTCTTTGTTCAGCCAAACGTAATTTTTCATGCAGGGCTTGAATGCGTTTTTGCTGTTCTTTCAGTTGCTGTTCACGCTGCCTTTTTCTGGTTAACTGTAAGTTCCTTCTTCTTCTGGTTAATTCAAGGCTTCTTCTTACTAAATCAGGTTTTCTTGCGGCCATTGAATAAAATAGGTAAATGTTTTATTTAAAGTTTATGTTCCGGTTTCCCAAGAAGACAAGTACTTTTTCTGTTGTTCAGTTAAAACATCAATCTTGATTCCCATTGAAGCAAGCTTTAATTTAGCAATGTTTTTGTCAATGTCTTCCGGCACAACATAAACTTTGCTTTCAAGCTTTCCCTTGCTTTTAACAATATATTCTGCACTCAAAGCCTGATTAGCAAAACTCATGTCCATTACATCAGCAGGATGGCCTTCAGCTGCAGCCAAATTAATCAGCCTTCCTTCACCTAAAATATAAATTTTTTTTCCGTCAGTCAAAGTGTATTCTTCAACAAAATCCCTTACTTTTCTTTTTGACTTCTTTATTTCTTCTAATGCCTTAAGATTTATTTCAACATTAAAGTGCCCTGAATTAGCTATAATGCATTCAGGTTTCATTAACTCAAAATGATGCTTGTCAATTACATTAATGTCACCTGTTAAAGTAACAATTAAGTCTGCTTTCCTGCATGCATCATTCATTGGCTCAACAATAAAGCCATCCATTCTTGCTTCAAGAGCCTTTAATGCATCAACTTCTGTTACTGTTACGTTTGCTCCCATTCCTTTTGCCTTTAAAGCAAAGCCTCTTCCGCACCAGCCGTATCCTGCTACAACAACATTTTTTCCTGCAATCAAAACATTTGTTGCACGAATAATTCCGTCTAAAGTGCTTTGCCCTGTTCCATACCTGTTGTCAAACATAAATTTTGTTGTGGCATCATTCACTGCAATAATAGGGTATTTCAAAACTTTATCCCTTTCCATTGCCTTGAATCTTATTACCCCTGTTGTGGTTTCTTCTGTTCCGGCAATAATGGCTTTCAGGCACTCGGTTCTCTTTGAATGAATAGTTGAAACTAAGTCTGCTCCGTCATCCATTGTAATGTTTGGCTTTGAATCCAAAACAGAATTAATGTGCTTATAATAAAGGTCATTTGATTCTCCTGTAATAGCATAAACATCTATGCCATATTCTTTCACTAAAGCTGCTGCAACATCATCTTGAGTGCTTAAAGGATTTGAAGCACACAATTTTACTTCAGCCCCTCCAGCCTTTAATGTTCGCATTAAGTTTGCTGTCTCTGTTGTAACATGCAGGCATGCTCCAATCTTTAATCCCTTTAAAGGTTTTTCTTTTTCAAACCTTTCCTTAATCAAACGTAAAACAGGCATGTGTTTTTCAGCCCATTCAATTCTCTGTTTTCCTTTAGCTGAAAGCTTTTCATCTTTAATGTCAGGCATTCTAAATTCCTCCAAAAAAAAAATCCATTAATTCCTTTACAAATAAAAACATTTAAAAGGAAAATTTATTAATTTCATCGTTTCATGAAAATGAAATAAATTATTCCAAACACAATCAAAACAAGCACTACTGCAAAAGGAATCAATAAATCAAATCCTTTTCCGTCACCAGGCTTAAACTGATTTTTGTCAGGGTCAGAGACATTTGAATCAAAACCTGTTTTTTCTTTTATTGCCTGAATTGTCCTTGAATCAGTGTTATTGTCGTCAATAAACACTCCTTGTTTAATTAAATTATCCAAGTGAATTCCCCAGTAAAAAATGTTTGCCTTGATTTCATCAAATTTAACTATAGTAATCATCAAAGAACTCATTTCATCTAAAATTGAAGTTAACTTGTCAATCTGTTCATGGGCTTTAACTGAATCCCCTGCATAATATGCGTCAAAAAAAACACTGTATTCTTTTACTGCCTGTTCTTTTAATTCATCAAGTTTTGCAAGCTTTTGTTCGTTTAGTTCAAGCAATTCCTGGTTTATCTGACCTAACTCGTCAGTCGGAGTCCTTAAATTAACCTGCAGTCTGTTATGTGAAATCGCATTATTCATTCTCTGGCTGAAATCCTCTTTAGGAAAAGGGCTTTCCTCTAAAGCATTAACAACTGAAAGAAAACAGATTAATGCAATAAACAAAAATATTTTTTTCATTTTTTTATCACCACAAACAATACAAAAAATACAATAAATGCAACAAAAAAATAGTTTGTTTCAGGCAAAGCAGAAACATTACCTGAATACTCTGTTGTAATCACAATCTTTTCAGAGTTGTCTGCTGTAGTTGCCTCAAAAGGAACAGAATTAACTGTTGCCTCAATAACAAAAACATTCTTGGACGGAATTGCAGGCAGGGTTCCAACAAAAGTTATTATCTGGCCTGGATTGATAATATTTACTCCGCCAGGCCAGTCTAATCCTGCAGGCGCATAAAACCTGATGCTTGGGTCCATTGAAGAAACCACCAAAAAATTAATGTCTCGTTCAGCAATGTTGCCTGTGTTATTTATATCCAGCCTGAAATCAAGTTCTTCTCCCAAAGAATACTGGTCTCTCTGTGGGCTTACAGTAAAAGATTCAATTTTCAGGTTATGCGAGAAATTCTTGAACTCAACTTTTAAGTCATCCCAGACATAAGGATAATTAACTGAAGTAGTAACTACCTGATAATTTGTGTCAGACCTAATCCATCTTGGGTTCTTTAAAGTCATAACAGAATACCTGTAACCAAAAGTTCCAGAAGTAAAAGACGGGACAAAATTTCTTTGAGGATTAAATTCAAGCCTTGCATTAGTCGGGGCATTAGTATAATGAGTCAAGTCAAAAAATTCATTGACATCAAAAGGATTCCTCTGCCTTAAAATAAAATCAATATCAGAATTTGCGTTAAGGTCAACAGGAGATAACCTATAAGGAAGGTAATTCCACCAGCACAATATATCCCAGTTTGGGTCAGTGAAACACGAGTCACCAAGAATCTCATAAACTTCCGGGGCAAGAATTGTAATCAACCTTAGATTAGAGATAGCGCTTTCAGGAGTCAAATCAAAAATCCACTGATTCTTGTCATAAAGCTTTACAAACATTGCACTTGCAGTAAGAAACTGATGGTATAAGCCTTCATTCAGGATTGGAAAAGACACAATAAAAAGCTGGTCTACATCAGTGTCAAGCAAAGAATAATCAGATGAAGCACCACCAATAGTTATTGTCTGGCCTGACACATTCCAGGAATCGCTGATAACATTTACATCAACATATAAAACATCTTTTTCTGTTGCTCCATCCCATGGAATGCCATTATTTCTAATCGGAAGCTCTACAGTCCAAGGCTTTAAAGGCCTGACATAAGGGCTTGAAGGCATAAAAGTCCCGTTTTTGATAACAAAAGCGTCATGGCCGTCAAGTTTTATCAGCCTGTAAAAATAATTTCCTGCACCATCTGCTGCACCAGTATTGCTTCCGTCATAAACAACACGGACTGCATTTAATGCCCTTGTAGCAAGTGGCGTGCCACTTCCATTAAACAAAGTATAGTCTATGCCAGTTAATCTGCACAAAAAGTTTCCTCCAGTGGCAGCATTAGTAATAGTTCCCTGAAAATACTTTCTGTTGAGTATGCCAGACTGCAAAGTGAATTCATCTGGATTCAAGTATTTTCTGAAAGTAAAATAAGTTGTATTATAATAAACATTCTGGTCCTGTGCAGGGCAAGAGTTTCCTGCAGGGCAATTTGCAATAGCAGCATAGCCTGGGGGAAAAGAATATTCGGGGAACCTACTTGCAGGAGAAACCATGCAGTCAGTGTGGCCTGACTGGTTTGAAGCATAATGCAAAAAATTGCATGTAGGAGGATAATCAATGTACTGGATTCCTTCACCAGTACCAACATTAAAATATCCGTCCTGGTAATGCTTTGTCCTGCTTCCTCCAAGAATAGGGTGAATGCCGTTATCGCAGGTAAAATTAAAATAATTTATTTTCAAGTGATACCCGTTTACAAGATTGTGCCATGCGTTCATATCCTCAAAAATTAATTGGTAGTAAATAGTGTTAGAGTCAATTGAATCACATCTAATTGGATCATAGCCAGGGTAATTTCTTTCGCCTGTTTGATTGAGAGGGAATCCTATAACAGGGTTGCCGGTTAAAGGGTCAATGCAGGTTAAAGGGTCAACATAAATATCAAGGTCATAAGGTGCTGGCGGAGGAGGAACATACAATGGATCATGGATTCTTATTTGAGGGTACCCGCCAGTTGAAAGCTGAATTAATTCACTGTTTCCTCCGCCGAAATCAATAGTACTTCCAATTGCCCTTATCTCATTTGTGCCTGTTCTATTTCTTATCTCATTTAAGGGAAATCTGAAGGCAAACTCTTTTGTTCCGTTATAGGCAAAACTCGGCGCAACTGGATGGTCAATAACAAGAAACCAGCCGTCTGCACTTCCTACAGCGCCTGAACTACTTGGATCATCAAACTGAAAATTAAAGCCAGGAAGATTTTCATTCATTCTGTAATCCAAGTCAATTCTCATAGAAAATCCTGCTAGGGGCAGATCTTCGCCTGAATCATTTGTTGAAAGATTCCTTAAAGTGAATCTGAATTCAATCCAGTCGGGCGGTATATTAGGTGGATAAGGCGGATCACTTCTTTCAAGTGTGACAGGGAGGGGTAGTGTTCCCCAGTAAGCATTTTGGCCAATAGGGGTAAAGCCGTTTAAGCCGCCATACGAAGTTGGAAAAGGGTTTGCAACTGTTGTGATTGAAACATTTTCCATTTCAACATGATAAGCAGCAAAAGCATTAAGTGAAAAAAACAAGAAAAAAAAGAATAAAACAAAAAACTTTCCTAAATTCATTCAATCATCCAACAACAATCATTTAACAAAATACAATTTTCATCTAATAGAATACACTTTAATTGTTTTTATTTCTTTCTGCAAAACAGGAAATTTATCTAATATTATCTAATAAATACACTTTAATTGTTTTTATTTCTTTCTGCAAAACAGGATTTACTTCAATAAAGCAATTAACACAAAAAAAAATAAAACAGAATTTGCTTCAATAAAACACAAATAAAACGCATTAACACAAAAAAGAAAAAAACGATTTAAGCGTTTTATTTGTTCAAAAAAAAAATACGATTTAATTATTTTATTTGTTCTGTGAAAAGAATTAAAAAAAATTTGTTTAAATGAAGAGACAACTTTATTTTAACAACAAAAAAAAGGTTAAACAAAAAATTCATTAAAGGGAAAAACAGAAAGATTTAAATGCAGAAAGACCTTTATTTTTAAGATAAAAAAATTCATTAAATTAAAAAATTCATTAAAGGGAAAAAATGAAAAACAGTTTTATTTTATTTTTTATTCTGCTTTTGTTTATTCAAACAGTTTCAGCTGAACCAGGCGCATGCAATGGTGTTTCCAACTGCACTGTGGTTACTTCCTGCGGACAGAATTTAAGCCAGTCAAACTGGGAGTACAGGCTGGAAGGAAATTTAACCTGCGACCACACAGCAGTATGGGTTACAGGAGAAAACGACAAACTTGACTTAAGAGGCCATACAATAATTTACGGAAACTCACCGTTTGTTGAACCACCAAACCTAGGCTTTGAATCAACCGGCGGATGGACCGGAACAGGAACAATCACAACAACAAACCCTAGAAGAGGGTCATATTCTTTGCGATTTACTTCAGCCGGAACAATGACTTCAGACCCAATAACTGTTTCTCCAAACAGGCAGTATGTAGTATACGGTTTTGCCAGCACCAGGCCAAGCACAAGCACAACAATTCGAGCAATCGACGCTTCAACCGGAACAGAGTTTCCCTGTGAAGCCCCACCCAAAAATTTGGCTGCGGTTAACTCTTGGACTTTCATTGACTGCTATTTTTCTGTGGGAAGCTCAACCAGTGTCAGAATAAGAATTACTGCGGCAGGAAGCGATTACGTTGACGACGTTGAAATAAAAACCTCAAACAGTTATGGAGTGATAATGCCCGGAACCAGCAATCAATACAGGTATCCTGGCGCACCGGTTTTTGGAAGCGGACAGGCACTAGAAATATACAATGGCTCAATAAAACAAGGAGCAGCAAAAGGAAGAGAATCTCATGGAATAAAGTTAAGGCTATCAAACCATAAAGTCCATGACTTAAATGTTTTTGTCTGGGGAGATGACTCAGAAAACCTGGTGAGCTGGGGGGCAATCAATCTTGATGTTTACGACAACGAATTCCATAGTGCAGTAACATTTTTGTGGAACAGAGAGTATCCAGGAAATTCAATGCTTAATATAGGCGGAGGCTGCGGGAATATACTTGTACACGATAATTTATTGGTTGGAGGACCCCAAGTAGGAATAAACCCTGACTCAGACTGTGCAGGAGTCAATGCAAAAATATACAATAATACTTTAAAAATGAATGGATTGTTTTCAAACAATTATGCAATATCAACTGCAGTAATAGGCATTGAAGTTTATGGAAACACAATTGACGGAAAAGGAAGAGGACTGCACATCAACAGGCCGGGTGCGATAATCCACGACAATTTTATCAGAGTAGTTGACGGTCCAAACATTGAATACTCTGGAGGCCTGCCATCACACGCAATTCAACTTGAAGGCAGCCCAAGAAATGCAAGAGTATACAACAACACAGTATACAGTTATGCACACCAAGTATTAGGCAATGCAGCAGGGCTGACAGTAAGCACAGTAGTTGACGACATAAACATTCATGTATTCAATAATTATTTTTACGCTTTTTTTCCTACAACCAGAAGCACTAATTACGACAACTATGCAGCTGGAGTGGAATTAATAGGAGGGCTGGGATCAGCAAGCAACAAAAAAATATATATTTATGACAATGTATTTGAAAGCAATCAACACGGAGTAGTCATTAACTGGGATGCAAGTTCAGGAGTATATTTTACAAACAATATATTTAGGTTAGTTCAGCCAAGCATTTCCAGCAGAAAGTTCATAAATTTTTGGAACTCAACCAATTATCCTTCAATGAATCACTTTTTTACAAACAACAAATTTGAAGGATACGATCCAAGAGATTACTATGGCAGGACATTCCATTACACAGTCCAATGGTTTATGACAGTCAATGTAAAAGACCAAAGCAATAATCCCTTGGCTAATGCAACAATTACAGTAAGAGATGCAGGAAACAGGACAAACACTGCCACAACAAACTCGCAAGGAAAAGCAGTTTTAGCTTTATCAGAATTTGATGTAAATGGCTTAAACAGCGTAATAACAACAACAGAACATAATCCATATAGTGTGATTGCAGTTTATTCAGGCCAGACACAAACACAAAACAGCATTACACTAACAGCTTCAAGAGATGTAAACTTCCAGTTCACTACAACTCCGTGTACAAGCGGAACAACACAAAACTGTACAACAACAGCAAACTGTGCAGGAACACAAACCTGTTCTTCTGGGGTATGGGGAGCATGCAATGACATTACAACAGATTCCTGCCCAACTTGCACTGAAGGCCAAATCACTTCATACTGTTATTGCAGCGGAGCATACAGAACAAGCGGTTATTGCTGTTCTGGAACTTACCAAACAACTGCATGCGGAACATGCGTTAACGGAACAACACAAAACTGTACAACAACACAATCCTGTCCAGGCACACAAACATGCGTTTCAGGAGCATGGGGAACATGCAATGACACAACAGGAGACAACTGCCCTGCACCAACAGCAACAATTACTGCAAACAGAGTTACTCCAATAGCTGATTCAAATGTAACTCAAAATCAAGCTTTTACTTTTACAACAACAGTTACTTGCAACACAGCAGCATGCGGGAATGTAACAGCAGTATTAGACCCAATTATTGGAAACAATACAAACAGAACAAGCGCATACTCCAGCGGACCAGCAAAACGCTGTGGAATATTTTATTTAAACCAACCCGGAACAATGCAAAGCATTACAAGATACGGCTCTGCAGCAACCGGAGGACAATGCGCAACAGCAATATATTCCAGCACAACAACAACACCA
>JBDRFE010000073.1:0-45034 GCA_043819075.1 archaeon | reverse complement strand
GAGCAAAACATTAATTACTTGCTTTTGACGAAAGAAATGTCTTCTGTTGCGGTTCAGCCTGCAAACGAGTTATTGATGCCTGCAACTGAATTAAAAAAGTTTGATGAATCAGATTCCTTTGATAAAGTTTTTGAGAACACTAAGGTAAGACTTTACAAAATAAATTATTTTTCCGGCTAAATCAGCAGACATTGTTTTTTGGCAAAAGGCTTTTCTTGGATAAGGCAAAATCACAGTCTTTTTTCTTGTGGCCTTTCTTTAGTTCATTGCATAATTCAAGAATTTTTTCTTTGCTCATTTTACTCCAGAACTAGTAAAGTGTTTTAGTTATATATTCCTTTCGGTTGAAAAAAAATTTGTTTGAATTCCTGAAAAAATTTATTGTTTTTTTTCACAAAAACAACAAAAAATTATGTAAAAGAAGCCGATAAAAAAAAGGAAAAAGCAATTTTTTCCTCAGTTCAATTCATCTTTATGTATACCTTGCTTATTTCAGCCTTACTGCATCCAAATCCCTTATTGCAGTGGCGTTTATCCTGAACTTGGCTGAAATGTATTTAGAGAACTCCATTGCAATGTTTTTTTCCCCGTGGTTCACTATAATTCTTTTTGGTTTTGGGTTAAGGCTTCTGATGTAGTTAACTAATTGGTTCCTGTCAGAGTGGCCTGAAAATCCTTCAACTGTTTCAACTCTCATTCTAATCGGAAGCTCTCTTGTTTTTCCGTTTTCTGTTATCGGAGTCTTTCTTAATCCTTTTTGTATTCTGTTTCCCAGAGAGCCTTCTCCTTGATATCCAACAAAAACCAGTGTGTTGTCCTGGTTTTCAGCCATTTTTTGGAAGTATTCAACTGAAGCTCCGCCTGTCAGCATTCCGGATGAAGCAATAATTATTGCGCCTTTTTCTTCTAATATTTTATCCCTTTCTTTTCCGTTTGCAATCTGAAATAAATCTGAAGTAAAAGGAGAATCATTCTGCAAGACCCTTCTCTGTACTCCTTTTCTTAAATACTCTGGATAAGCTGTGTGGATTGCGCTTGCTTCTTTTGTCATTCCGTCAATATACACTTTTCCGTCTAACATTCCTTTTCTGTAGTATTCTTCTATTACAAGCATTATTTCTTGTGCTCTTCCGACAGAAAAAACCGGAATCAAAGTGTTTCCGTTTTTATGCATTGTTTCTTTTAGAATCCTGATTAAAGATTCTTCAGCTAAATTCCTGTCCTGCTGCACATCATCTTTTCCGCCGTAAGTTGATTCAATAATTAATGTCTCTAATCTAGGATAATTTATGTCAACATTATTGAATAATCTTGTGAAAGCAAATTTTATGTCCCCGGAATAAACTAAGTTGTGTGCTCCTTGCCCTATATGAAAGTGAACTGAAGCACTGCCTAAAATGTGTGCTGCGTTATGGAATGTTATTCTCATGTCTGGTGCAATATCTGTTACTTCCCTGTACTCTCTTGTAATACAGTACTTGAGCATTTCTTTGACATCTCTTTCAGTGTAAGGAGGCTCTTTTCCTTCTTTAACCAAAACATCAATGTAATCAAACTGAAGCAAGGCCATTAAATCTCTTGTTGGCTTAGTGCAGTATACTGGTCCGCGATAACCCATTTTAAATAGCAATGGAAGCAACCCTGCGTGGTCTAAGTGCGCGTGGCTTATTACCACTCCATCTAATTGGTCTAACGGAAATCTTATTGCTTCAAGATATGGATAAGGCTGTTCGTTGTTTGCAACATCAACTCCTACATCCAATAAAACTTTTGTTTCAGGTGTTTCAAGCATCATACAGCTTTTTCCGACTTCCCTGAAGCCCCCTAAAGCAGTTAATCTTACCCAGCCGTTGTTTTTTCCTATTTCAGCGTAAATTTTTCTTGCAGTTTCCTGCAGTATTTTTTTTCTTTCAGCACTGTATTTATGCAAGTGATGCCTTATTCCTTTGAGTATTTCAGAGTCAGATGTAGGGCTTCTTAAAATTTCAGGAGTCCAGCCTGTCTTTAAAATTATTTCTTTTGAGGTTTCCCCGCCTTTTCCTATTACCAATCCTGGCTTGATTGATTCAATTACTACTTGGCTGAATGCAGGGTTAAAATAAATTTCTTTTATTACAGCTGTTTCAGGCACTATTTCTCTTATTGTTTTTCTTGCAAACTCTTCATCTGAAAGCAAACTTTTATCGGTTCTGATGTTTACTCTTTTCTTTAATTCAAATGCAATTTTTGCCACAAAGTTTTCGTTTTCAAAGAAAGCTTTCGGGTTTCTTGTGTAAATTGCTACTTCTGGCCCTTCCATGTCAATGCTTGTAACCTGTGTTTCTGGTGGAAGGTTTTTCTGAACTATTTCTTTGACTTCTTTTTGTATGTCCAATGCATCACTCTCTTTTAAAATTCAGTTAAAAAAAATTATATTTAAGGAAAAAATTCAATTAATTTCTTGTTTTTTTTGGCTGATTTTAGTTGCCGTATTTTTGTACTTCGTTTTCGTTTAATTCTTTTGAGCCATTCTTGTCTATTACCATTACTTTAACTGAAACCCCGCCTGAAAAAATATCTCTTTTCTTTGATGCATTAACTGATTTTATTGCAAGCTTTATTCCTTCTTCTGTTGTCATTCCATCAGAATAACCCTGATCTAATATTGCCATTGCCAATTCAGTTCCAGAGCCTGTTACTGCAAACTTTTTTCTTTCAAGCAGCCCTCCAGAAGGGTCAACATCAAACATTTCTGGCTTTGTATTAACTCCGCCTATAATGAATTGCACAAAAAACGGGTAAAACCTGTTTGAATTAAGAATGTTTGAAATATATGTTGCAATTGCTTTTGGAGTTATTTTTGTTTCTCTTTCAATCTCAAATAATTTTGCATGGCTTCTCAAAAACCTTACTAAAGTTAATGCATCCCCTACAGAGCCTGCAATAGTTAAAGCCACATTATCTGTTATTTTGTAAATCTTGTTTACTTCTTCGTCGTAAGCTAAGTGCCCCATTGAAGCCCTCATATCCGCTGCCAATACAACAGAGTCTTTTGTGACTATTCCCACTGTAGTTGTGCCAGTTTTAAGTTCCTTTGAATTTAAATCCAAAAAATCACCATAAAAGTAGTTAAGGTGTGCCTATACCTAATGAATTAATAACAATTTAAAAACTTAAGCAAAACAAGAAAACATTAAAAAAAGGCTTTAAAAAATTTTTCAGAACACCTGAATCATGTCATTGATTATGCTTATTACATATGTTTCCATGAAAGCCGCCAGCACAAGCAGGAAAAGCGATACCCCCATTAAAATCAGTGAATGAGTTAAAACCCTTTCAAGCCTTTCAGATTCAAAGTCTTCTTTTTCCATTCCCTTTGATGCAATTCCACCGGAAATTGCCGCAGTAAAATAAGTTAATGCCTCTAAAGCAGTATGCGGCAAAACAGTTAACATCAGTAACCCGAAAAAAACCACTGGATTTTTTCCTGCAATCGGCGCTAATTCAAGTGAACGGTTTGCAAAAACTATTCCCCAAACAGAAGCATTCCATGTAATAATAAACATTGCGCCAAAACCATAAATCAGTGAAACAAGAAAAGTTACAATCAGCACCCATAAATTGTTTTTTATTATTGAAATAAAGAATTCAAATTTATAGCATTCCCCGAAAAGGCATTGCTCTGATGCATTGCCTATTGCGCTTCCAGAAGCATCATTTCCTGTCATTTTATGGTATGCCTGGAATTGTTCGTTAAAAATGTATTCATCTGAAACAAGCTCGTTGTTTCCTGTTTTAATCTGGATTAAGCCGTTGTAGTCCCCGTTTTCCTGCGGCAAAATAAAAATGAATAAGCTGAACAAAAGGAATATCCCGAAAAAAGAGTAAAAGTAAACCTGAATCAACTGCTTGTGGTCCAACCACAATCCTTTAACTGAAAACTTTTTTCCCCTTAAATTCAGTTCAGTTAAAGTAACCCCTTTTTCTGTGATTTCTTTTTCCCTTCCCTCTCTTAAAGCCAGTTCCTGTGTTAACTTGCTTATCAAAGGCATTAAAGCCATTGAAGTGAAAAAAACCGAAACAATTCCAATATACCCTGGGAACAAAAAGAATGCAACAAGTATTCCGATTAAAGCATAAGCAAACCCCATCAAGAAAGCGCCTTCAGGCGAGCCATGGATTTTGGTTAAGTTAATGAATTTGTTTATCATTCAATAAGATTACGTTGAATTGCTTAAAAAGTTTTGCTGAAGTTTAACCATTTTCCACTGGCTTTGTTTCCCTGTTTTTCTTTTTTTTCTGTAAATCTGTTGATTCTTTTTTTAGTCCGTGCTTTCCTGTTCTTTTCCACTGGCTTTTTTCTGCTTTTCTTTTTTTACTGCTGTTTTTGCTTCTGCTGGTTCTTTTTCCTTTTCTGCTTCTTTTCTCTGTATTTCTTCAGTGAAACGGATTTTTTTTACTTCGCTGAAGCCGGAGAAAACAGTCTGCACGAAATCAGCTTTTATCTGCGGATGAGGAACAATTCCGTCAAAAACAATTTCTATTGCATCTTTTTCTTCTGAGGCTTTTGCTTCTTTTCCAAAAAACCTTTCTTTTAATGCTTCAAGCTTTTCTTTTTTTTCTGTAATCACTTTTTCCAGCCTGATTTCGTATTCTAATTCTTTTCCGGCTAATTCGTGGTTGAAGTCAACTCTCACTCTTCCGCCTGAAACGCTTTGAATTCTTCCCCTCATATTGTTTAATTCAACTGCCAACCCTGGTACAGGCCTTATGTTTCTTGCAATGAATTCTTTCATCGGCAAAACCTTGATTAACTCGCTTTTTCTTTCTCCAAAAGCGTTTTCTGCAGTTAAAGGAATTTTTTTTTCTTCCCCTGCTTTCATTTTTTTTATTTCTTCTTCTAATGCTTTCATTAATTCATTGTTTCCGATTACAATTGTTATTGGACTGTACTTTGTTTTTTCATCAAAGATTCCTGCTTTTTTTGCCTGTTCTTCTTTAGTTGAATCAAACACTGTGTTGCTTGTCTTGTCTGTTGCAGTGTAACTGATTACTGCTATATCGCCTTTTTCCATTACATCACCTTTTAATTAAATTATAAAAACAGTCTTTTTTTGACTTAGTAATAATATTTACTTAAACCCAGTTTTTTTAATACCTTTTCTTCACAGTTCTTTTTTCAGGTGTTTTAATGAATAAAAACCAGTGGTTCGGCTTATTTATTATTTTTGTAATGGTGGGCTCTATTGTGGGGTTTTCCACTTATTTTACCGGAAACTCTGATAACACAGCAAACACCACGCCAGACGATTCTTCTTTGCCTGATTCAACTACTCTTGCAATGGTAGCAGAAAATGTGCCTGCAAAAGTAGTTGAAGTGCTTCCAAGCATTTTATTCAGTGCCTTTACAGACCAAGCAGACATCACAATAATTGACAAAAAAATCGCTGAAGTAAAAGGCATTTACAGGATTAATTCCAAGTACAGGCAGTACTCTAACCCTTCTTTTGGCACATCACTTGTTTATACAGCAGAAATTTCTTTTGAAAACCAAAAAACAGCTGAAGAAATAACGCCGGAAATAACCACTGCCACTCAAGGAATTTTATTTGACTCTTTTGCTTTCTCTAATGTCCTTGTAAGCGTTCCCAAAAACGTTTCTTTTTCAAATGAACAGGGTTTTGACTTAAACTATGAGTTCTCTGACCCGCTTGTTTTGGCTGCAGCAATGCCTGGAACAATCAAAGGAGACGAACTTCTTGTAAGAATTGACGCTTATTTTACCGGAAAAACAATGGTTAATTCAATTGCATCTGAAGCAACAAACCTTACTTCAGAACCAAAATTCCTTTCATTTGACTTGAATAAGACAGTAGAAGAAATGCTGCCGAGAATAATTTTTGGCTCAACTGTAACGTATTCTGATTACGTTGAAGGAAGTTCCTTAAAAGAAAAAATTATTTGGCTTGAAGGAGTAGTTGATGTCAATATTTCTTCTTTAAAGTCTGAAAACTATTTTGTTGCATACTTTGATGCAAATACTTCGTTGCAGCAGGATTTTAACGAGTTTTTCTTTGAAAACCCTTCTGTTTTTAATTCAGTTAATGTTTCTTCAGTTGGAAACGGCTTTTCTGCACAGGTTTATTTTAATGAAGACATTAATTCAGGTAATCCATTGAATGCAGAAGAAAAAGTTAAATCATTTCTTGAAGATAAAAACGCTTCAAATATTTCTGTTGTTGAATCAAGTTCCCAGGTTTTTGGTTCAATTGAATTAATTTCAGCTGATTCATCTAAAACAGTTTCAGCTTTGAATGAATTGCTTGCAGGCCTGAATTTTTCCGGGACAGAAGTACAGCAGCAGGCAGTTGTATTATTTGATTCTTTTTTCAATGAAGAAGGAAAAACCTTTGTGCCAGATGAAAAAACTGAAACACAGGTTTTTGTAAGCCCTTCAAGAACTGTTGGAGAAGAAGTTTTGCTTTCAGTTCAAGTGCAGACTTCAAGAGACAGGATTCTTTCAATTACTGCAGCAGAAGAGTAAATTTTATTTTTTTTATTCACTTTTTTTGAGTTTAAGTATTGCTTCTGCAATGTCCCCAGAGCATTCATTTAACGCTTTTTCTGCTTTTTCTCTTGAAGCATTGGTTTGTTCCATTACCATTTTCAAGTCTTCTTCGTTTAATCCTTTTTCTTCTTTTGCTTCGCCTACAACAGAATAAATTTTTTGCCCTTGGGCATTCATTACATTAACTGAAGGATTTTCTATTACAAGCCTGCTTCCGTCTTCTAATTCAAAGACAACTTTTTTTGCGTTTAAGTCCTCTGATTTTATTCCTAATTGTTTCATCATTCCCTGCATTTGTTTTGGATTCATTTTTCCCATTCCCGGAAACATTCAATCACCTATTAATAATATTCAATTAAATTTTAATTCTATTAGGATTAGTTTTTTGGCAACATCCTGTAAATTCTTGTGCGTATTTCTTCTGGAATCGCTAAATAATCCATGGTTTGGTTTAGGCACTTTAACAAAGCTTGTTTGGTTCTTCCATTTTTAGAAGTTCTTAATTCTTTAACTGTTGTTTCTAATCTCAGTAAAAGCTCTGGTGTTGCATCTGAAGCGTGCAATCTTCTTTTGACAGGGTGTGCGTTCTGCAAACCAACTGGCTCTATTTTTGTTGTTTTTATTTGCCCGTTTCTAGTGATCATTTGTATTGTGTGGCCTGTGTGTGTTCTCCATCGCATTTTTGGTTTCATAAAAAAACATTCTTCCAATAAGTTTATTAATTTTGATTGGATTAGTTTTTGTATGCAAAAAGGAATTATTTCTTCTTTTCAAAAATTTGCTGAAGCAAATCCTTCCCTGAATTTAGAGGAAAACCCTCAGAGGGCTGCAGCATTAAAAGATTATTTTTCTTTCGGCGGATTTGTTTCAATGATTCCTTTGTCAAACGGTTCCTGGCCAAAGCTGATTTATCCTTCAAAGCAAAGGATTTTATTTCAGTTAAATGAATTGAATTCAAGCAAAAGGCTTTTTGAATCAAAGCTAAATGACTGGAAGAAAAAGCATTTTGACGCAAAAAACTATAAGACAAAAGTTTTCCTGAAAAAGTTTTCAGAGCCAGTTTACTGGCAGCATTTAATGAAAAAATTAACTGACAAAGAATACAGTAATTCAGCTGAAAGGGTTAACCTGCCTGTGGAACTTGTTGCAGACAAAAAATACAAGGGGATGATTGAAACCTTTTTAAAAGACGATGAATACAGAAGGCAGTTAATCGAAGCCTTTGAAAACTCTGTTGTATATAAAAAAGACAGAAGACTTGCAAAACATGCTTCCCATCTGCAGGAATTCAGGCGGGAAATGTCTGAAACAAAAATAACTGAGCTGCAGAAAAGAATTGATTTAATTGAAAAAAATATTTCCTGTTTAAGAGAAATGATGAAATGGGCTGAAAGCAAATAATTATGCTTTTTTTAAAACTTTAATCAATAGTTCTTTTTTTTAGATATGCATTGTTTTCTAAAGCTCTGCCCAAACATTTATAAAGAAGTAATGTTTTATCTTTTTATGAAATTTCTAATATCATTATTTTTAATGGGCATTTTAATTACTGTGTTAATTTTTGACGGGTGTATTAGCTCTTTAGATCAGATAAACCCCAAAAAAAATGATGACAAAACCGATGATCAAGAATACCAAACTTGTGTGTGGTATCCAAATCCTAATTCTTATCCAGAGTATTACGAAGAAGATAACGAAATTCACAAAGCAACAGTATTACACAGAGTAACAAAAGATTGTGAAACAAATGAAGTTGTTAAGAAAGAAGAACTTATTAAATTAAAGAATGAAGATGGGACTCAACGTTATTGCAATTACGTTTGTAGAGACAGATATGAGGAACAATGTATTAAAGACGGAAGTTTTGATAAGTACTACTCTGAATGGTGTGAGTACGAATAAGGAGAATAATTTTCAAAGTTATATATTATCTTGAAATTCCCTGAACAACCGCTTTTCCTATTGCTCCGTTCTGGTAAGCCAAATACAGGGAAGCAATGACTATTGCCAGAAAAACCCCTATTAAAATCAGGTTTTTTGTTTTTTCATCCATAACTATTTTATGTATAAACCGCTTTTTATTGTTTTCGTTTTTCACCTGCATTCAGCTTTCAAAGCTTTTTTAATCCCTTTATTGTTTTTTTTCTTTAATGGATGTAATCCAAAAAGTAAAGGAATTGAATTCAATTGAATTCAATCCAATGCAGTTAAAGGCGGTTAATGCAGGCTTGTTTGATTCAAGCATAATAATTTCTTCCCCAACAGCCTCAGGCAAAACAATTATAGGCGAATTAACTGCATTAAATTCTGTTATAAAGAAAAAAAAGAAAGTGATTTACGCCTGCCCGCTGAAAGCCCTTGCTTCAGAGCATTACAGGGATTTCAAGAAAAAGTATTCAAAGGCATTAAATATTAAGGCAACAATTTCTACTGGGGATTTTGATTCCAGTTCAAAGTACCTGCAGAACTATGATGTCATTTTCACCACATATGAAAAAACCGAATCATTATTAAGGCATAAATCGAATTGGCTTTCATCCATTGGATTATTAATTGTGGATGAAATCCATGAAATTGACTCTGACAGGGGGCCAACAATAGAAATAATGATTACAAAACTTTTGCTGCTTAACCCTGAACTCCAAGTCCTTGGCTTAAGCGCTACAATTCCAAACGCAAAAGAATTAGCTGAATGGCTTAACGCAAAACTAATTGAATCTTCTTTTCGGCCTGTAAAGCTCAGCGAAGGAGTTTTTTTTGAAAACCAGATTCATTTTCTCAGGGGAAAAGAAAAAATTGAGCCTTCAGCTGATGCAATTGAATCGCTGGTAAAAGACTGCCTAAAAAAACAGAAACAGGCATTGGTTTTCTGCAATACCCGCCCAAGGTCAATTGGTGTTGCAAAAAAGCTTGCAAAAACCGTTGAAAAAAGTCTTTTGGAAAAGGAAAAAGATTTTTTGTCAAAGAAATCTCTTGAAATCTTAAACACTCTTGAAACCCCGACAGAACAATGCAGAATCCTTTCCAATTTAGTTAAATCCGGAGCAGCCTTTCATAACGCCGGAATGCTTTCAAAGCAGAGGGAAATAGTTGAAGACTTGTTCAGGAAAAGAATTTTGAAGGTTGTTTCTGCCACAACTTCTTTGGGGGCAGGAATTAATATGCCGGCGTTCAGAGTAATCATTCCTTCGGTTTATAGGTATACTACATTTGGTTCTCAAAAAGTGCCTGTCCGTGAATACAAGCAGTGGGCTGGTCGTGCCGGAAGACCTCGCTTTGATTCAGTTGGCCAGAGCATTTTGATTGCAGGAAACGAGTTTGAAGCAGAAGAACTCAAAGAAGAATTCATTTTAGGCGAGATAGAAGAAGTTTCCTCTAAATTAGGCATTGAACCGGTTTTAAGGACTCATGTTCTTGCGGCAATTGCAACAGGTTTTGCCTTTGATTTAGAATCTTTGGAAAACTTTTTTTCTAAAACCTTTTATGCTTTCCAGTTCCACGGATTAGAAGAAATTTTTCTGAAAATTAATTCTGTTTTAATTGAATTAAGGGAAATGAATTTTATTGAAGCAGATGAAAAATCTTTTAAGCCGACTTTGCTTGGAAAACGGGTTGCAGAACTTTACTTGGATCCATTGACTGCAAGAATGTTTTTGGATTCTTTTAAGAAAAAGCTCTCTGATTTTTCTTTTTTGTTTTTGTTGTGTTCTGCTTTTGAATTTTATCCGTTGTTTTCTGTTCCAAAAGCAAGGGAAACAGTTTTATGGCAGCAGATGCAGGTTAACCAGGAAGACCTTCCAATAAGTTTTGAAGAAGCAATGTATTCTGATGTTTCCTTGCTGAAAAAATATAATTCTGCTTTGCTGTTAAGCAACTGGATTCAGGAAACTCCGGAAGAAAATCTGCGAAAAGAATTTAATGTCCAGCCAGGAATACTTCACTCAAAGTTAATGGTTGCTGACTGGCTTTTGTACTGCATTTCAGAGCTTGCATTGATTTCAGGCAGCAAGCCTTTTGTGGCAGTTTTAGCAAAATTAAGGAAGAGAATGAAATATGGAGTAAAAGAAGAACTCTTGTTGCTTACTGAACTAAAAGGCATTGGAAGGGTTAGGGCAAGAAAATTATTTAATTCAAGCATTTCATCTGTTTTTTTGCTGAAAAAAGCCAGCTTAAACGATTTATCCGGCTTAATCGGCAAAGAGACTGCATTAAAAGTTAAAAAACAGCTGGGAGAAAAAGTTTCTGAAAAAGAGCTTTCTTCTGCAAAAGACTCTTTTTCTGCGCAGACAAACTTGTCTGATTACTAAAAGGCACAAGTTTTATAAAAACAGAAGAACTATTTTTTGTTATGCCAAAATTCGTTGCAAAAAAGTATTTGGGAAGAAAAAGACCTGTTACTAAGGCTGTTACAAAAAAAACAGCTGGAAGGAGAAAGCAGGCAACCAGACTTGTTAAAATCATGCCCCAGACTGTTGTTTCAAAAGAAAACTTTTTTTCTTTTTTTAGTGCAAGTGTCCCGCGTGAAATTCAATCTTCTTTGTTTAACTTTTTTTGCGGTGCCAAACACGGAAAAACATTGCCTATTCAAAGCCATATAGAATGTATAAACAGGTTGTGTGGATCAAAAAAAACATCTCAATTAAAATCCTTTAGCTTGATTAAAAAAGAAATGAATAAAGACGGGTTTCAAGCAACTCAAACTTTTGTGAATTATGTTAACAGGAAGTTTAAAATTTATTCAGAAAATGATATGGCTAATGCACAAGCCGACCGTTCTGTCAATCAAAAAAAAGGAGGATACAGACTGCTTATCCCTCAACACATAACTGAATTGGTTGAGTCAATGATTGAAAAAAGAATGTCTGTTGCGGATATTTTGAGAACTTTGAATAAAAATGGGTCAATAATAGGTGAAACTAAAGTCAGAAACTTGATTGATGAATACTATGACAAAAAAAGGTATTAAAAAAATGTCTTAGAAAAAGATGTGTTTCTGCAATTCCATTACTTTTTTATATTCCAACACTGTATTTTTATTGAATCAATTAGCCATTTAAGGAGCCAGAAATAATTATGCATAAAAAAATGTTTTTTTTGTTTTTTTTCTTAATGCTTTTATCCAATGTGTTTTCAGCTGACTTGGCTGGATTCACCAGTGCATCTTACACTACAGTAACTGACGCAAGCGCAAAAACAGTTACTTTTGTTCTTGTACCTGAAGCAGCCGGAACAAACACGGTTTTTGTTTATTCTTATTTCATTTATGTAATTAACCCAGATCCCGATTACACTTATTTTGTAAAATTGTCAAACAATTACGTCCTGAAACCATGTGTTTCCGGAACTGACTGCAGTTTTATCGGAGCAAACCTTTCGCATGAACTTAATTTTGGCCCGGAAATTTCCGGCTTAATCCTTGACAATGCTTCAATTAATTTAACTGCATCAAACAAAAATGCAGTTGATTTGGTAATTCAGGGGAATTTAACTTCAAAGAATTCAGCGAAAATAGTTTCTTCTGGTGCAGACGGAGTTAATGGAGTCAAAAATGTTTTAGACTGTTCTAACACAAGCGGGCAAAACGCAGGAAACCCAGCCAATATTTTTGTTAAAGGAACAACTTTTGTTTCAGATAATTCTGTTTTAACCCTAGATTCTTCCGGAGGCAATGGCGGAAACGGAGCTGACGGTTTTCTTTCAGGGGACTGCAATGTAGGAGATGCAACAAATGGTGGCAACGGAAGTTTTGCAGGCGGAATTGAACTGAATTATTTAACTTTGGCAAGTTCTTCGCAGATTATTTTTGATTCTTCCGGAGGCAATGGCGGCAATGGAGGAACTGGCCTGTCAGGTTACGACAACGGAAGGCAGGGTTATGCCGGAACCCCGGGAAAAATAACAATACTTGATTCAACTGTTTCTGGAGCGCCAAAAATAAGCTTTATTTCTGTTAAAGGAACCGGAGTTAATTCAGCTGACTTAAATAATGGAGTTGCTTCAATCAAAGGCTGTAATTTAAAAAACCTTGAATTTGTTTCCTGTAATGCAGAAAAAATTAAAGTTTATTCTAATGATTCACTTGACTTGCTTAACAATCAGGCTTGTGCTGCAACCCAAACTCCAATCAACCCAAAACTTAACTGCGACTGTTATGAAACAACCGGCTTGACAAGCACTAAACTGATTTTTTCTTTAACCGGCACAGCAAAAACTTTTGATGGACAGCTTCTTTCAGGAAAACTTTCAGATTTTTTGCTTGAAAAAGATTTGATTAATTCAACTGAAAGAATTGCTTCTAATTCAGGCCAGCTTGATTTTTCTAATGGTTTCTTTAATTTTTCTTTTGGAAAAAACACAAGTGTTTTTTCTAACACAGAGTTTGGCTTGGGGCCTTTCACTTATTTATTCAGTTTTGCAATTAATTCTTTGCAGCCAGTTATTTTGTCTGATGTACAGCAGGCAGGATTTAATTTAATTGACTACCAGGAACAGGGGTGCGGAAGCCAATGAAAAAACTTGTATTGCTTTTCCTGCTGTTTTTTTCTGCAAGCGCTTTTTCCCTTGAGATTCTTGGATTAAATTATACAACCGATTCAGGTGTTTTCGTTGACTCTAATGCAACGCATTTTGTTGTGAACATAAAAGAAGATTCAATTGTTTATGCGACTGAAGTCATCAGAAGAGACCCTTCTTCTGAAAAACAGATTCATATTGTGCTGCATGAAGGTTCAACTTTATTCAATCCTGACGGAGCTGACCTGAAAATTGACTCAAACATTGTTGTTTTAATGCAGGGAATTTATGCAAAGCCGGCTAAAATTGATTCACAAGGAAAAAATTTGATTATTGACTCAAATTTATTCATTCAAGGCAATTCAGTTATTTCTTCTTCTGGGCTAAACGGAGCAAATGGTTCCTGGCACGGACCAGATGATGAAGGTGATTGCGGCAAATGCGGTAATTATAACTTTAAATGCAGTATTGACAATGATTCCAGCCACAGATATGCAAAACCCGGAGGCAATGCAGGAAATCTTTTGATGAAAAACGTTTTTGTTTTTGATGACGTAAATTTTTCTGCTAATGGCGGCGACGGGGGGGTAGGAGCTTATGGATGTAATGAAGACCAAGGTTCTCCTTGTGAAGGTGATGGGCAGGAAGCAATTCGAGGAGGCAATGGCGGTAACGGAGGAAATGCTGCTTTAATTGAAGTTGAAAACCTTTTTGCTGTAACTGGCTTGGTTAATTTTAATGCTTCTGGTGGCGGTGGCGGACACGGTGGAGAAGGAGGAGACAATGGTAGTTGTGGCGGAGCCCATGATGGCGGAGACGGCGGCAATGGAGGCAATTCAACAGGAAAAATATTAATAAATAATTTAACAAATGATTCAGCTGAAATAAGGGTTTTCTTGAACAGAGGGGTAGCAGGCACCAGAGGGGCAAAAGGAACAGATGACGGCGGTATGTGTGGGTGTAACGGTGCTGATGGAAGACATGGTTCTGCCGGAAGTTCTACAGCGGATTTTTCTCTTCCAGTTTTAACTGGTTTTGCCCCAAAACTTGTTAGTGCAAGAAATATTGAAATAAAAGCAAAAGTCTTGGAAGACCTTGTTTTTTTTGCAGGAACAAAATATACTGCTTTATCAGACATTAATGTTTCTGGCTGCAGAATTAAAGGAAACGGAACTGAATTAACTGATGAATCAGAGGAACAGATTTCAATGACTGCAAGAACTCTTGATGTTAATGTCTGGAATCCAGCGTGGTTTTTTGACAGGGTGAAACTTTCAGGAAAACTTTTTTATTCAAAAAACAATGCATGTGTTTTAAACCAGAGGCAGTTAATGGCTATCCCGTTTAACGGAAGAATAAGGACTGTAAGCACTGGAATAATCAAGGACATTAAAATAACTAATTCTGTTTCAAACCAGATTGAATTCATTGATTTGGATGAACTTGGAGTGCCAAAAAAAAGGCTTTTTTCTGACGGAGTTTTTTCAGCTGAACTTAATGCAGAGCTTTATCCAAACTTTTTTTATAAAATTCAGTTCACTGTATGCAATTCAAGTGAAAGTTCTTGTGAGAATTTTGCTTTTGATTTCTTTACCTGGAAGAGGTTATGGTAATGGCTTTAGAAGAAGAATTAAAGGCATTGAAAGGGCTTGTAAAGAAAAAACAGCCTGAAAAAGCAGTGCCAGAACAAGCTGAAGAAAAAGCAAAACAGCTTAAGCAGAAAAAAGAGTTTAAGTTTCCATGGCAGAAAAAAGAATCTCCGGTTAAGGAAACAGCCGGCTTGCAGGAAAGCAAAGAGGAAAAAGCATCAAAAGCTTTGCAGGAAATTATAAATAAAAAAGAAGCAAAGCTTGTTGAAACCATGAAACCTGTTCAGGAAAAAACAAAGCCGATTGAACAGAAAAAAGACTTCCTGAATAAAGAAGAAAAAATTAATGCTGGAAAGCCTTCTGTTGGTTTAAAAGAAATGCTTTCAAATTTTTATTATTTTTTTGAAGACAAATACTATTCTGTTTTAGACAAATTAAATGAAATAATTCCGGTCTACAAGGTAATTGACCCAATAGACGAAATAATTCCTTCTTTTGTATTGTTTTCAGGAATAATTTTGATACTGTTAATTCTATTGCTTTCTTCTGTTGTTGTGTTGCCTCAGGAAAAAGCATCTTTGACGATAAATCTTGCGGGAGAGGATTCAGCTGAAATTTTTTCCGGCTATGAAATTTTTGTCTGGATTGATGCAAACAAGCAGGTTTTTGTGACTGATTCTATTGCGCAGGTTTTTTTGGATGAGCTTGAACTGAATTCAACGGTAAAAATAGAAGTAATCGGCGTTCAAGGCTTTGAAGACTTCAATAAATTAGTTAAACTGGAAAAAAAAGAAAACATTCTTTTAATTGAATTAAAGAAAAAAACTGTTTCTCTTGCAGGGACAACGACAACCAAGACAATTAGATTCAAGGACAAAAGAGGAAGGCTTGTGACAGAATTATTGAGGGTTCAATTTGAGTGCTCTGAAGACAGTTCTTCAATGGAAATAGTGAATGAAACGCATTTGGATGTAAGCATTAGTTCTGGCAGCCTGCAATTGAAATTAATCCAGGCTGAATGCGGTGATGTTTTGGTTAGTGTGCGGTCAAGCTCTTTTGAAGACATAATAAAAGAAGTGCTTTCTTCTGACACGGTTTACCTTATAGAAAAACAGGCTGATACAGGAAAAATTCATGTAAAATTGTTTAATTCATCAAATGAATTAATCCAGGACACTTTAAAGCTTTCATTGTTTGAGGAAAGCGATCCAGATAACCCTGTAATGGATTCTGTTTCAGTTTATTCCGGCACAAAAGACTTAACTGTTGTTCCAGGAAATTATTTTATTTCTGTATTTGATTCATCTGACCCGGAAAAATATTCTTGTGAAAGCCCTTCACAAACAAAAGAGCTGAATGTGGATGAAGAAATTTCTTTTAACGTAATTTGTATTCCTGCTTCAGCTGACACTATTTCAGTTATTGTAAAAGACAAGTCTTCAGGCCAGCCATTGGTTTCTTCAATTGAGTTAAGAAAGAAAAAGGATTCAAGGTTTGAGTTTGTTTCAAAAAAAACAGGTTTTTCAAGCACTTCTTTTAGTGTATCTGACGGAGACTATATTGTAATTGTTTCAAGCGACGGCTACTTGCCTTATGAAGGGGAAAAAATCCTGCACAAAGGAGATTCTTTAACAGTTGAATTAACCCAAGCAACTGAACTAACATCAGGTAAAGCTTTAATCAAGGTATTTGATTTTACAGGCCATTCAGCTTCACCTGCAAAAGTCTATTTAAGGCATGCTTCAGGAAACTTAAAGGATTTAAGGGCTTATTCTGCTTCAGTGAACTTTAACGGAGAAGCATTAATTTCTGGCATCAAGCCAGGAGCCTATTACGCTGAAGCCCTAACAAACGAACAAAAAGGCTTGTCTGTTTCAAAAGCAGTTGACGCAAACAAACTAACAGAGTTTTCTGTGAACATGCTGAAGTCAAGGGGCTTTGTTGAATTAAAGGTAACTGAATTAGGTTCAAGCTTGGAACTAGATGAATTTGAAGCTGAATTCTTTGATGCCTTAACATCAACAAAAATCCCTGAAACAGATTTTGTTGTAGATGAAAACAATATTTATTCTTTTGATGCAGGAAACTATTTTGCTGTAATCTCTCTTGACGGATACCATACAACCAGAACAAAAAACTTTAAGGTAACAGCTAAAACAAAAACAACTGTAAAAGTTTTCCTTGCCGAATTAGATGAAGACAATCCTGTTTCAATTGAATTCCTCGGGTTATTCAATGAAAACGGGAAACAAGCTGAAGGAATTGATTTAACCAAAGAGTATTCAGCTGACTTTTATGTTACAGCCAATCCAAGTGCATTTTATTTTAATTTCCTTGTGGGAACTGGAACAGCTAATTCAATGCAAAACGATTCATTATATATTTCCGGCTTTGAAAACAGTTTGCTTGATTACTTTGATGTAAAAAAGACAACTTCTTTTACAGGAAACTATGACACTGACTTTGTTTCAAATTCAACTAATGGCAATGCAAAAGCTGTTTTAGTTGAATTCGATGACTTTGATGAAAAAGAGTTTGATGAAACAGCTTTTGTTTTTTCTTTTAAAATAAAGTTCAGGGAAAACCTTTTGGATGCAAATAATTTAGTTGTTTTTTTCAAGGCAATGGCAGTACAGGACAGGAACTCGCTTGAATACTTTTTGGATCCATTGGATTCAAGGGAATTTTCTTCACTTCAGGCTTACACTTACTCTAACCAAAAAACAGCCGAACTGGAATTATGCCCTGAAGGATTCTGCTATTCTTATGATATTTCAAGCCTTTCAAGTGATTCTTCTTGTGAGGCAATAGATTTCGGCTCTGTTTCAAGCATTAAACTAAACTGCCCCTATAATTTAACTTCTTTTGTTTTGAACAATGAAAGGGATTACAGTGCAATTGTTTTTTCTGTTGAAAACTCTTCTGTTGCTGTTCAAGGAATTCCGTCAGAAGATCTTGATGCATTATTGTTCTCAAAATACTTGATTAAAACAAAATCAAATCCTTCTGGTTTCACCGGAACAGCTAACAGCAGAAAATTTTCCCAGAACATTTCGTTGAAAGAAAAACAGTTTGTTTACTCTGACTCAAACTTTAGCGCAGTCAAGTTAATCAAAAACCTTAATTACAGGGTTCCTGCAATAAAAACTTCTCTGGCTGGAGCAGACGAAGACTTTTTTGAATTAAGAATCAGAAGCGATTTAAACCTGAACATTAATTTGTCTCCGGAAAAAATCAATGCTTTTGCTTCAACTCCTTTAACAGTTGACGTGCTTGACAATTCAGGCAATCCGGTTGAAAACTCTTTAGTTAGTGTTTCAATTGACGGAGTCCAGCATTCTTCAAAGGAAACAGATTCTTCTGGCACAGCAGTATTTGATGCTTCAAATGAAATCCCTGAATTGTATCCTTTGACTTTAATTGAAATAAAAGCAGAGCAATCTGATGCAACTGCTTTAAGGGAAATCCTTGTATCTGATGCAAACACTTTCAGTTTTTCTTCTGGGCAATTATTGTTTGCTTTCACTCCAGATGAAACAGCAGTTAAGTCAAAAGAGCTTGTGTTCTCTGATTTATCCAACGGAAAGCTGAATCAGGAAATTATTGGCTATTCAATTGATTTTTCTTATTCTGATTTTTTTGACGAAAACTCTTTATCCAGCTGGCAGGGAAACTTTTCTTCTTCAGGGAAAAAAATAACTCTGAACCTTTCGCTTGACACTGAAAAAACTTTGTTGTTAACCCAAAACCTTTCAGTTGATGCAAACCTTGTTTTGATAATGAAAATCAATTCCTTTGTTTTTGACAAAACAATTCCTTTCACTGTATTAATTAACTCTGGTTCAGATTTTGTTTCAGCGTATTTCCCTGTCTCTGGGCCAGAAATAAGTTCACTTAACCCGATTCTGGCTTCACTGTTTTCAGATGAATCTTTTTCTTCAGCAAAATTTTCCATGAAAAGAAAAAACACTAATGCAGGTGAAATAAGAATTACCGGAGTTGAATTGCAGTCAAGTTCAACTAACCTGAATTTAACCAGAATGCTTGAACTCCTGAAACAAAACACCGGTTTAGTTGTTTCTTCTGGAACCGGCTTAATACTTGATTTCAATGCATTGCTTAGAACAGGTTTTTCTCCTGTAGTTAAATCAGCTGAAACAGGAAAAATTATTTTTATTTTTGATGTGAGTGGAAAACCCGATTTCATTGCCTTGCCTTTCAGGACAGAAATCGTTCCGGAAAAAGATGCTTTAGTTTCTGTTCCTTCAAGGCTTGAGTATGTGTTTTATCTTCAGCAGAATTCCCCTGAAAGAATTGCACAAACAGTTAATTTCAAAAGCAGTTTCTCTGACTTTAATGCAGTAATTAACAGCATTAACTTTGACCTGAACTCTACTTTTGTTTTGCCTCAGCAAATTCAGGTTCCGTTTAATGCATCTGGTGCAGGAAAAGACATTAATTTTGTTTTAATCCTTACCCAAGAGGGAAAAGCATTAGAGACAAGCAGGTCTGTTACAGGATACATTAAACTAAACTATTCTGTTAAAGGAAGGAATTTAACCACAAACATTCCGGTAAAAATTTCAATCCTTTCAGTCCCGGGAGAGATTGCTTCAGAGGCATTTGACTTAAAAGCCTGCCTTGGTGAAGGTTCTTTGAACCAAAGAAAAGGCGACTTTGACGTAAGTTTCTGGCTTGGATGCACTATCGGCGAAGGCAGTTCAATTATTTCTTCAAGAGACTGTTCTACAGAGCTTCCAAAAATAAAATTAGACTGGAAGTTTGATGTATTTAAGGTCTCTTCTTTTGATGCAAAAGGCTTTTGCACTAAACAGAATTTAGCTGAAACAAATTATTATTACTGTGATGCCTCGCAGTTTTCAATGGAATTAGTTGACAGAATAATAAAGTTCAGGCAAAGCGATTCATCCAGAGTAGGCAGTTTTGATTTTAATGCAACACTTATTTCAGACAATTATTCAAGTGAATTCTTTTCAGACTTTGATTTCTGGGCAATGAAAACAAATGAATCATTTGATACTCCGACAAAATACCTGAATGAAGCAAGTGAAGCAGATTATTCTGTTGTAAGAAAGTATTTTGCTGAAAACAAGATTGATTTTTCTGTTAGAAATGCTGTTGGAACAGAAATCCAGCCAGGCTGGTATCATGTGACTGTTTCAGTTGAGCCGGAAAGATTGGGCATTGAATTGTTTTTGATTAAGAGTTCAGCCGACTTAGAACAAGAAATGCTTTCAGAGGACAGTGTCTTTTATTACATTCCTTTTGACGGCAAAATAGGCTTAAAAGAAAACACATTCAACAGAATTAATTATGGTTCAAGCTTTGATGTTTCTTCTATTTCAAACAAGTTTAATGTAAATGATTCTTACAGCATTTATTCTTCGCCAAATCTTTCAGCTTACAGTGTTTTATGGCTAAGGCAGTTTGATTCCTTTAATGAACTTAATTCAGGCTTGTATAAAGGCACTTTAATGGAGCTTGCAAGAGATACAACAACTAATTTAAGGACAATAAAGTTTTACCCGAGTTATGCCACTCCATTGCTGCTTAAAGCAGAATTATCAAGACAGGCTGAGCCTGCAGCAATTTATTATGCAGTTTATTCCTCTCAGTTAGAAAAAGAATTAATTTCAGCAGATAATTTAATTTCCTGGAATGGATTAGGTTCAAGCTGTTTGGATTTCACCGGAAGCCCTGTTGGGTTTTATTCTGACAGGAAAGCAGAGCCAATGGATACTCCGAATTTAGGCCAGAATAATTTAGCAAATGTTTTCAAGCTTTCATGGAATAATGCTTCTCTTACAGGAAAAACTTTCTTGAATTCAGTTGTTTATTCTCCTGTTAATGTTCCGGTTTCTTATTTAAGGCTGATTCCTTTTGCTGTCCGCTCAAACAATCCTTTTAGTTCAACTGTCTTGTATTCAAAAAATGATTTAAGCAGCAGGTCTGACCAGAACTGGATTGCCTTGCAGGGAGTACAGGGGGTTACAGAACTTAAATTCAATTCCGCTCCAAACGATAACGCTGACTCTTTAAGGGATTTATTTGATTTAATAAAAAGCGGTTATGCTTGCGTGAAAAACCAGGAAAACTTTTCTTATATTTTGTGGAACGAAGAAAAACTGCTTCAGGAACTTGATTCAAGGCAAACTGATTTAAGCATTGATTCAGCCTGCATTCAGCAGTAAAACTTTTTTGCTTTTATTTTTTATTTGTTTAACTGAGTGTCTAAAATTGAATTAATTTTTTCCGGGTCAAAGCCTAGCTTGATTAATTTTGTCTGGCCTTTTATTCCTGGCCCGGAAGAAGAAGTTAAAATCAAGCCATACATTTCTAATTCGCTTATGTACTGCCTGTACCATCGAGCGCTTACAATGCTTTCTTTTAAGCCTGAAGCCAGTTGCTTGTATTTTTCATACACTTCTCCTGAGTAAAGCACTCCTTGCTCTTCTTGTCCTGTAATTTTTTTTATTCCTTTGGTGCTCATTGAAAGCACTGCAATTGCTTTCAATACAAGCTGCTGTTGTTCTGGCAGGGTTGAAATCATGTTAAATATTATGTCTTCTTCGACTTTCTTTTTTGCTTTCTGGACTTCCACGTCGCTTACTTTTTTTAAGCCGGAGTTTTCTGTTATTTCTCCTGCTCTCATCAAAAGCATTACAGCTGTTCTTGCGTCGCCTGATTCTTGGGCGGCAATTGCTGCAGCCAAATTTACTGCTGAATCTGATACGCTTCCAGGCACAAAAGCTAATTCAACTCTTGCTTTTAATATTGCCCTTAATTCTTCTGCATTATATGGCGGGAAAACCATTTCTTTTTCGCATAAAGAGCTTTTAGTCCTTTGGTCAAGTTTTTCTTTGAACATTAAGTTGTTTGAAATGCCTATAATTGAAATGCTGCCTTTCCTCATTTCGTCATTGCTTCTGCTCAAAGAATAAATTAATTCATCCAAGTCTTTTACTTTGTCTATTTCATCTAATACAAGGATTATATGGTTTTCTTTGCCGCAGTATTCCATCATTTTTTCCTGGATGAATCCAGCTGAATACCCGACAAAATTTTCTTTTGGAAAAAACTTTTTGATTGCTTTAATCAATACCTTGTATTTTGAGTTATGGTTTCTGCAGTTAACGTAATTGCATACAACTTTTGCCTGATTTTTTTCAGCAAATTCCTCTAATTCTTTTATTACATGCCAAGTAACAGTTGTTTTGCCTGTTCCGACTTTGCCGTACAAAAACAAATTGTCAGGCTTTTTCCCTTTTAATGACGGCGAAAGGATTTTTGTTATTTCTTCTAATTGTTTTTCCCTGAAAGGAAGTTCTTTTGGAAAGTAATGCTGGCTTATTGCGCTCCTGTCTTTGAAAATGCTTTCTTTTGTGAGTTCTTTTTCAAATAGGTTTGGCATGAAATATTTTTAATTGAAAAATGAATTTAAATGCGTCTATTAACTGTTTTCTTCAAGTATTTCTTTTAAAATATGTTCTTTTCAGATTGTATTGTAAGATTTATTGTTATTGGGGTGGTATTTTCATGGCTTTTATGGATAAGATATTTAAAAAGCAGGAAGACAGTGTTGACATTGAGGAGTTTTTAAACAATCTTGATGTTGAAGAAGAAACAATGGTTGAGGATGCAGATGCTTATGTTAAGCCTGTTTCTCTGATGACTGAAGAAGATGCTAGCATGGTAATAAACGAATTAAGGAAAGGAAACATTTTATTGCTTAACATAGGAGACCTTTCAAAAAGGAATGCAATAAAGTTAAGGGACCTGGTCAAAAGCATTAAATCCGTTGTAGATGAAATAAACGGGGATATTGCAAGAATTTCAACTGAAAGGATTATTGTAACTCCTGCAAAAGTTAAAATTATTAAAAGAAAAGAGTAATATTTCTTTTATGAAACTAAAAGAAAAGTCTTTTCCTCTTTCTTTTTCTTTACAGGAAACCACAGAATTCATTAAAACAACCTTAGAGGAAAAGAACTGGTTTGACTTTGAAGTAATTGAAGTAAAAATCGTTTTTGTCCCCTACTACTTTTTTTCTTTTGAGGCATTCTTTGAAGACACAAACAATAATGTCTCTGAAACAGTTAACGGGAAAATGGCTTTGGATGCAATGAATTCTTCTTTGGATGAAAGCATTGCTGTTCCGGAAGAAACCGAATTAGTTGAAAAAATTGATGAACTGCCTGATAACATTCCTTTTGAGGAACTCAAATTTGAGTTAAACGAAAAAGTTGAGTCAATTGTTCAGATTAAAGTCGCAGAGCACTTGAAGGCAAAAAAATCTAATGTAATAATTCATTCCCTGAAAAAAGTTTTGTATCCTGTCTGGATAATTGATTTTTCTGTTGAAGAACAAACCTTTCAGTTCAGGATTTCCGGAGTTGACGGAAGCGTTATCTCTGAAGAAGAAATTCCTGAAAAAGAATTAGGTTTCTGGGAAATAACAGCTGAAACCCTGCATGACTTGCAGAGCCCTTCAAGCTGGATTAATTACACTACTTCAGTTGTATCTGATGCAGCAAATTTTGTGGTAAAAAACACTTTTTCAGGAAACATTGTTCACAATTTAATGCATAACTGGAAATACCAGTCGTTTGTTTTGCTAATAATCCTTATCCTAATCATTCTGTGGAATTACGGGTTTATCTGAGAGGCTTCTTTTGCAAGCATGAAGAATTCAGCAGCACTCTGAGAATTTTGCAGATTAAATTCCCTGCGTTTTCTTCCATCCGGAGAAATTACTGTAGCTATTGGAAAAGTAACTTGCACAAAAGCACCTGTTTTTTCCAGCGAGGCAGATGCCGCTTTAAGTGTTTCTGTCATCTGTCTGTTGCCTGGTTTTAGTGTACCACGGCGTTTCTCTCTGTTGGCTTGCCGGTGTTTTTGGTGTTGTTTTCCAGGCATAAACAAATTATTCCTTCATTTTATTTAAAAGTATTCGTGCAATGACTTTTGTTTTACTTTGTCGTTGCTGAAAACAGAAGAGATTTCTCTTTCAGCCAAGTCAATTCTCTGTTTTAAGTAATCGCCTAACCCGTATTCTGAAATAATGGCTTTTGCAATTTCAAGGTACTTTCTTACAGAGCCTTCAGCTATTGTCAGAATTAAATTGTTCCCGCATTTAGTGCATTTTCCCACTAAAGGAACTCTCCTGTATTTTGCCCCGCAGGCAGTGCACCTGAAGTTTTGCTTGGAAAAAGCTCTTGTATTCCCGATTATGTCCGGCAAAAAATGGGAAACCAAAACTCTTTCTAATGCATCTTTTTCTTCTACTGCACTAATCTTGTGCTGTAATTTTGCCTGCTTTCTTATTTTTTCTTCCATGGTTTTTAACTGGACATACATTGATTGTTTTGGTCCTTCATCAAATGTTTCAGTGTTATGTGTGAACATTAATTCGGTGTACTGGTTTTCTTCTCCAAGCCTTTTTTTTACTATTGCAACTTCCTTTAGATTTGGTTCAGCGTAATCTAATGTCTTGTAATAAAATTCTATTGGATAACTTGAAACTGTTTCCATTTCATAAACTTCATTGTCTATTTCAGATGGATTTAATACTGTTGTAAACACTAATGGCGCATCCATTCTCCCTCCTCTGGAGCTTGGAAGATAGTGTTCAGAGAAATTCAGCAGTGCATCCATTAAAAGCATTATTGAATCCTGGTCTCCGTCACAGTCGTAAACCGCTAAATTCCCGAAGCCGGCAATATAATTTTTTTCCCCTTCAACCATTAAATCATAAACCCATTTTTCTTTGCTTTCAATTCTTTCAATTTTTGTAATAGGGTCTAATACAAAGTTTCCTATTTTTTTGATTCTTTTTTTCCTGAAGTTGTGTGATAAATTAATTTCATCAAATTTTTTCTTTTTCTCCCCGAATAAGTGTTTGCCGATTTCTCTTAAATCTTCTGAGTAAAGCCTTATTCCAAATGCTTTGATTGAAATTGTTTTTCCTTTTCTTGCATAAAATTCTTTTAAATAGCCTGATTTGATTTCCCTTTCTTTTTCATTAATAAAATGCGGGAATAATCCAAGCAAATTGCAAACCAATCCAAAGTCGTTTATCATGCTTTGGTTCACTGAAGTCATTTTAATTGAATTAAAGTCAATGTGCCCGTCTCCAACAATATATCCTGCAAGCAATCCTTGCAGGCATTCTTTTGGTGAATTAAACAGCAAAAAAGGCACTCTCTTGTTTTTTGCATTGCTTCCAGAGCCAAGCATTTCAGTGAAGAATTCAAAATAAACTCTGCCGCTTAAAGTAATGTAATCAAGTTTTCTTTTTTCTACTGAAACATTTCTTTTGAATAATTCCTTTACTGAGTTTTCCAGTTTTCTTGTGATTTCTTTTTCAGCTGAAACAAAATTAACCTGGTAAACAAATTTTTTCGAATTTTTTTCCCTTGAAGTTCTTGCATAACCGTCTGCAAGAAAGTATCCTAAAACTTCGCCTAATTCTCTGCTAAAAGGAATTACTGCTGGAAGGGTGCTTTTTTGTTTGTTGTATCCAATAAAACAGTTGCTGAAATCTTTTGCGTCTTTTTTCATGTCCTTTAATAGCAGTTCAAATAAATCTAATGGCACTGAATCAAAATCAACTGCTGTGTGAATTGCTTTTCCGTCCCTCCACTTAATTCTTTTTGCTGTTTTATTAAAGCCTCCTTTTTTGAGGATGAATTTCCTTAATTCTTGTTTTAAGCCATGCACTCTCAAAAATTTTTTTTGTGAAACAGGTTTTTTTAGGTAATACTCTAAAACATTGAATTCTTTTTGAATGCTGTTTGCTTTAACTGAATGCAATGCCAGCAAAGCATCTCCTTCACTGAATTCTGACACCTGTTTTTCAAATACTTTTGTGCCGTTAAATGACAATAGCTTATGGTTTGCTGTTGCTGTTATTTCTCTTCCAAATCTTGTCCTGAATTTAATTAATTCTTTTGGGGCTTGTTGTTTTAGCAATGCATTCACTTTTCTTGTCTGAAGCCTTCCTTTCCTGTCAATTGTATAAGTAAAAATGTTTTCAAGAGGGATTTCTTCTTTTTCAGAACCATCATCAAAATAGTTGATTGAAACACTTTTCATTTTATGGCTGTTCTGTATTAACACCGGGGTGTTTCCTGTAAGGCAGTTCCTTCTCTTGCATGTAATAAAATACGGATGGCTCCATCCTAATCTTGACTTGCTGTAGCCTAAAATCCTTCCAACTATTGCAGCTGAAGTGTGCGGAGCCAATCCAATAACTATTTCTCCTATTAAGTCTTCTTTTGTTTTTTTGTTATAGAATGCAGGCATGCCATAAAATTTTTCCAGCATTTCGTCAATAAAGGCTGTTACGTTCAGCATCCAGTCTCCTGCTGTTTCATTAACTATCATGTCCTGAGGAAAAATTTCTATTAGTTGTGTGTCTGAAACAATTTCTTTTCCTTTGCTGTCTTTTGAATAGCCTAATTCTTTTATTTTTTCCACGCTTAAATTTATTTCTCTTGGGGTGAAATGTGTTATCGGCGCATTAAGCAGTTCAAATCTTGTTGTTCCGTCCCTGAAAATATGAACATTGTGTTTTGCCCTTAAAATCGCTTTTTCTATTGGCTCCGGCTCTTTTAAATCTGAAATCAATCCTTTTACCCCTTTAACCAATTCAGGCATCCTTAAATTCATTTTTTCTAATGCAGTGTTAACTATTTCCTCTAAATCTATTTCTCTTTCTTCTGCTTTAATCATTTCACCCCTGCACTGGTGGCATTGTTTTTCATCTTGTTTTCCAATCCATCCGCATTTACTGCATTTGCTTATTCTTAAAGTGTCTGTATTGCATTTGTCGCAGTTTGGAAAAGGAATTATTCTAGTGCATTGCGGGCAGCGGTATAATGCTAAATCAACTTTTAGTTTCTTGTTTGACTGGTTTAACACGCTAATTGCCTTGTTAATGCTTCTTGTATTGCTTCCATAATTTCCTATTGGAAACAATCCATGAGGGTTTCCTTTCATTTCCCTTGGCTTTGCCTGTTCCGGCCTGCCCATTCTTGCCCCGACAAAGCTTGCGCCTTTATCCATTATTTTTATGCCAGAGAATTCTGTCAACAAATCAAGGACTTTTTTTTCTGTGTCTTCTTTTTTTATTTCTTTTGTGCTTAATGCGCCTAAAGTTTTTAATAAAGGATAAGCATTGCTGTCTAACTCGATTTTGTCGTTTTTAACTGAATGAGGCAATCCGATTCTTTCCATTAAATCCTTTGTTTTTTCTTTTAACTCAAATTTTGCGCCGACAATTTTTTCTTTTTCAAAAACTTTTTCTGCTTTTCTTGCTTCTTTCATTAACTCAATTATTTCCCCTGAATCAAGTGCAGTGTAATAAAACAAATACTTTGGATGCAATGGAATGCCTAACTGCATGCTTAATTCCACTGCAGTAAAGCAGTCAATCTTTTGAACATCTTCTATGTCTTTTCTGTTGATTGAATCAAGTTTTTTTTCTTTTAACGCGTTTTTTAATTCCAGTTCAAACCATTCTTCTACAAAAGAGCTCGGAAGCAATGGATGGGATGTTTTTCTGAAATCCCCTAAAGAAATAAGCATGTCTCCTAAAAAAAGTATTTTTTCTATCTGGGGCTTAATTTTTTCTGCTTCTTCTGTTGAATCAAGTTTTAACACATTCCCGTTTTTCAGCTTAACTATTGGGCCGTCAATTGAATCGCATGGAAACAATTGAGCGGCTTTTCCAGGCCTTTCAATCCTAATATGAGTGCCTACTGCAATGAATTCATCTAATACAACCATTGTTGCAGGATTAATTCCTTTTGCCATGATTCCAGTGTTTCTTCCTCTCCCATACCTTAACCTGAATCCCCCGTATTTCATTGGATAAGCAAGCAATGGCCTTCCAGCAGCTATTCTGTCCAAGTACTTGAAATTAGGCTTTATTTCTGTTTTTGCTTCAGAGCTTTTTTTTACTTTAATTATTTTTTCAAGCCAACTCCAGTCTAATTCCAGTTTTTTTGCCCAATCCATTATTTTCATTGCCTTTAATGCAACTCCTTCGCTTATCACTAATCCCATTCCGCCTCTGATCCTGTTGGATGGAATTCTTTCTAAATCCCTGTGAACTGAAACCTCTTTTTCTTCTGTGGGAACTCCATTAATGCATACAGGGCAGCCCCTGACAATAGTTCTTATTTCTTCTTCCGGAATAGTGTACTGTCTTGAAAAAATTTCTGTCTGATAAATCATTATTTCTTCAACATATCTTTCAACTTCTTCTTCTGTGGGCTTATACTTATCCAAGTCCATTAAATGCCTTGCATAGTCTCCTAAAATTAACGGCAGTACAGTTGAACTTCCTCCTGCTGCTCTGATTGGCCCGGCAAAATAAATGTCAATGAATTTGCTTCCATCCATGTTTTTGTTTATTTCGATTTTTGGCACTCCATCTAATGGCGCTACAACAACTCCTTCTGTTTCTAATACAAGGCAGGTTTTTATTGCCTGTTCAACTCTTTTAGAGTCATCTGGAATAACACACCATTGTTCTTCAATTATTTCTTTGAATACTTTGAACATTATTTTCATCCTGTCTCCTTTGAGTTCCAGGACTAATTCCCTGTATCTTTTTGCCACTCCTTTTGGCCCGATAATGCTTTCAGTTCTTTCAGCCAGGTCTGCTGTAGGCAGGCATTCAACTGAATTGCTTAAATCTTTTCCTGTGCTTCTTGCTTTTCTTGCTGTGTCATACTGTTCTTTTACTTTAGCGTTTAATTCTTTAAAGTATTTTTTTATTTCTTGTGTGGCTTTTATTTCCTGCATTCAATCACTTTCTTTTTTTTCGCTTATTTTTTCTTCTTTATAAAAATTTTTTTCAAACACATTCCCTGTTTTTAGTTCAAGCAATACTACAACCCCTGGAGTCGGAACATGGCCTTGCTGCACCTGGAATGCTGTTTTTTCCTGGAAAGTGCCGCAGCTGATTATTCTTGTTCCTCTGTAAAGCCCGATAGAAGTATGGTGCAAATCCCCGCCCAAATAAATGTCTGGAATTTCTTTCAAAACCATGTAATTGTTTTTTTCCGGCACATAAGGCCTTTTCAATCCATAAACCGGCATTAAATCCCTTTTTTTTATGAGTTCTTCTATTGCTTTAGCAGGATTAGAGTAGCTTAAAAAGCTGACACTAGAGTAAAGGTCATGCAATGAAGGCCCGTGATAAAATAATGTCTTTAATCCCTCTATTTCTGCCCAGCCCGGAGAACTCAAAAAATGAAAGTTTTTTTTCCCATATAATTCTTCAACGAATTCTTTTGGTATTGCAGGCTGTGGGTCAGAAAACCTTACTGCATCATGTTGTCCTGGAATAATGAATACTTCAATATAGCTTGGAATTTCAAGCATTAATTCAGTGAATTTCTTGTACTGTTTTTTTATGTCTTTAATGCTTAATTCATTGAACTGGTCTGGGTAAACTCCTATTCCGTCAACATTGTCCCCTAAAACGCACAAGTATTTTATTTTGTTTATTATTTCTTTTTCTTTCGGGTTTTCAGTGTTTCCTTTCAGCCAGGAAACAAATTTTTCAAAAGAATCTTCTAAAAAAAGCTTGCTTCCGACATGCATGTCTGAAATGCATGCCATGAATAAATCCCTTTTGCCTGTTTTAAAGCTTTTCAAAGGAATCTCCGGAAAAATCACGTCTTTTATTATTACCATTTCGTCGTTTCCTTTTACCGCCTTTAATCCGATTACATTATCTAACAGTATTCTTTCGCTTAATTTCATTAATCTTGCGTCATCTTTGAGTATTATTCCAATGCATTGGGCTTCCAGGTCCTCTAACTTGAATGCAATATGGCCTTTTTTTGTTTTCCATTTTTCTGCGACCATGACAATTAAGTCAACTTCATTGTTTTTTGAAACTGTTTTAAGCCTTTTTAATGGCTTGTTAATTAAGCCCCTTTCTTTCAGCATTAATTCAATTGAATTGAATTTGTCCCTGAAAAATTCTATGAAATCCTTTATTTTCCCTTCAGAGCATGACTGGTTTGTAACATTTAATTCCTCTAAAATTTTGTAATTGCTTTCAATTTCTTCTGCTTTAGCTGAAAAGCTTTTTTTTGCTGTTTCCTCTTTTTTTTCTGAAGGCAGTTTGGTTGACCGCTGCACGATTTTTTCTTCAACCATTTTTCTTGTTACTACAAAAACGTTTTCTTCAATCGCTTTTTCTATTAATTCTTTGAAGTCGATTTCTTGTTCAATGATTAGCTGAATAGCAGAATTTTCCAGTATAATGCTTTTTTCCGATGCAAAATCAATTACTTCTTTTCTTTCTGTCATCTCATTACTTTGTTGATTCTTTTAATTTTTCGAGCTCGCTTATTATTGTCCAGATGTCTGTTCTCGCGTGGGCAGGCATGTTAATGTCATTGCTTATGTCATCCAACAGGTATATTGCAGAGCTGATGTTCACGCTTAACTCTTTCTGGTTTTCTATTTTTTGTTTTGAGTCATCCACTACTTTCCTTATATTCCTTGGAACCGAAGTATCCTGAATCAATGAATCCATTAATTCAATCAGATAGCTTGTATCAATCTCTTTTTTTTTCATGCAGAACACCCCTAAAAATAGTTTTAGCTAATAAATTCATTTAAAGAGAAATTAATTTAAATCATACAAAATCCGCCTCTTTTGCTGAATAGTGCAGTTGCCGTCGGTTTCAGCTGTTTTTTTTGCAATCAACATTTTACTCTTAAAACAAAAGGATTAAATAGAATCGGATTGTTTTTTTATTGAATGAAAAAATTTTTTTTCTTTTTATTGATTTTGGCTTTTGCAGGCATTGCTTCTGCTGCCTCTCCCACAGGATACTTCATTAATCCTTCCGGCAGGGCGGTTGTTGACGGCAATTACTTTCTTCTTGAATGGGATGCGTTTGATGCGGACAACGATGCATTAACTTATACTGTTGACTGGAATGGCGGAGGAACAATTCCGGGAGGAGGAAATGCGGGAACAAACAAATACTATGGCGCATCAAATCTTGTTGCAGGAAGGGATTACAGGTTTACTGTAACAATTACTGATGGTTCAACTCCTGTGACAATTTACAGCGGAGTGCTTTCAGTTAAACCCAAGCAAAACACGCTTTCAATTGCTGATTTCAGCATCACTCCAAACGCAATTTACGGAGACAATGCAATTGACGTTAACCTTTCTTTAAGAAATAATTCTGCTATTGTGGTTGATATTAATGCAACTTTTTATAATTCAGGGTTTCCCGGCGGAAGCATTAGGTTAAGCAGCAAGAATGTCCAGCCTAATTCAAAAGCAAAATTTTCCTTTAGAAACACTTTTTCTGGTTTGGTTACCGGAGACAAAAATGTAAGGGTTTTTGTTCAGGAATTTTTTGCAGGGACAAGCATTCCAACAGGCAACCAGTTGCAGGCTTATGCTAATTTCACTGTTCTTGCCCCAAAGCAGTCAGTTGCTTTGCCTGAAACAAATCATTTTGTTGTTTTAATTGTTGTGTTGGCTGTGGTCGTGATTCTTAGGAAAAAAAACAGCTGATTTTTTTTATTCAGTTATTCATTTTTTCCAGCACTTTTTCTTTTAGCTTTAAGTCGTTTTCTCCTGTTAAAATTAATTCAAAGCCTGTAAACTCTTTTTTTGCTTCTTCAATCTGTTTTTCTGAGGCAAGGTCCTGCTTGTTTAATGCAACAATAATTTTTTTTCCTGTTTTCTTTATTTCTTCAAGCAGTTTCCTTTGCTCTTTTAAAGAATAATTGCTTTCGCTTAAGTCTGCGACAAAAAGAATTATTCCTTCAAGATTAACTAATGCGTTGAGTGCTTTTTTTTCAATTAAATTCCTTTCCTCTTCTTTTCTGTCAAGCAATCCCGGAGTATCAATTACCTGTATTTCCTTGTATTTGTCTGTAAAATACCCTAACTCAATTTTTTTTGTTGTAAACAAATAGTCAGCTATTTCCGGCTCGCTTCCTGTAAGCCTTTTAAGAATGGTTGTTTTCCCTGAATTAGGAAAGCCTGCAACAATCACTGAAGGAATTAATTTTATTTCAGGGATTTCACTTAATTTTTTTGCTGTTTCATTAAGCGAACTGACTGCCCTGACAACATCTTTTTTCAGTGAAAGAATCCTTCCATAAGCTGTTCTTCTTATTTTTTCAGGGTCGCTGCTCTGCCTCACTGAAGCAAGGCTTTTTTTCTTTATGTTTTTAATCACTGTGTTGAGCTTGAACAAATACCCTAAATTTTTCCTGAATTCTTTTACCTCAATTATTGAGGAAAGGGATTCTCTCTGGAATTTATTGAGTTCAGAGACAACAGGAAAAGAATTTATGTATAAGTCAATCTTTCCTGTAATGTATTCTGCCATTAAATTTATTCTTGCTTTTTCTTTTGTGTAAACCATTTTTTTTTTGTTTCTTATCCCTGAAATTTTTGCTGTTTCTTTTCTTGCATAACCCATTGCGTTCTCAAATAAATTGATTGCATCAAGGCGGCCCGGCTTTTTTATCCTCATTTTATCCATGTTTTCACTTTAAAATCCCTGTACGATTGTCATTTTTAAATAAACAGCATAAAGCTGTTTTTTTGAGCTTTAAGCCTTTGCTTTATGAATTCTTTTTTATTCTTTTCTTTAGCTAATTCTTTCAGTTTACACTTTTTTTGGGATATTTTATGGAATTATATTCTGGCAACTATAAACTGTATTTAATCCTGCCTTTGCTTCTTACAGTTGTATTCCTTTTTGCTGTCCTTGTTTTTCCCGGAGTAAAGCCTGGAATTGACCTGGAAGGCGGAACACAAATTATTATCAGGACTGAAAACCATATTGATTCAGCTGAATTAATCCAGTCGCTTAACAGTAAATTTGATTTTGTTGATTTAAGTGTTGTTTCAATTTCTTCTCCTGTAAGCAACGGAGTAAGCATCCAGTTTGCAGAAGAAACAACTTTAGCTGAATCAAAGAAAGAGCTTGACTTGGCAAAAGCATTGCTTGAATCAAACCCGGCTGAATCAGAAATTCATGCATTGAACTCTATTTCTCTTTCATCCAAGTTTTTTAAGGCATCTGATGATGGGTTAAAGAAAAGGGAATTAACTGAAAAAGCAGATGAAATTTATTCAAAGGCAAAAGATGCATTGCATGAACAGATAAAATCTGTTATTGCACTTAATTCAGGCATAATTTCTTTTTCCACTAAAGAAGTTCCCCCTGTTTTAGGGAAAACTTTTTGGGATAATGCCTTGCTTGTATGCATTATTGCTTTAATCGGAATCATTTTAGTTATTTTCTTTTTTTTCAGGGAATTCATTCCGTCTGTTGCAGTCATTTATGCAGGGCTGTTTGATGTACTTACTGCATTAGCTTTAATGTCTTTAACCGGGATTCCGCTTGGATTGAATTCAATTCCAGCGCTTCTTTTATTGATTGGATACAGTGTTGACACAGACATTCTTCTTACTACAAGGCTTTTAAAAAGAAAAGACAAGACTCCAAGGCGGAGAGCAGTTGACTCAATGAAAACAGGATTAACAATGACTTTTACCACTATGGCGGCTGTTGCTGTAATGCTGGTTGTTTCATACCTTTACCAGATTGAAGTTTTATTTAATATTGCTGCAGTGCTTTTGTTTGGATTATTCGGCGACATTATTGTTACCTGGATGATGAACGCCCCGATATTATTATGGTATATTGAAAGAAAGAAGGTAATTAAATGAGGGAATTATTCAGGAACTGGAAAATAATTCTTTTGCTTGTACTGCTGTTTGTTTCGCTTTTATCAATTTCTTTTAACGGATTAAGGTATGGAATTGACTTTAATGGCGGCACACAATTCCAGATTCACTTGGAAAAGCCGTTGAAAACCCAGGCTGAAATTGAACAGGTTACTTCAATTATTTCCCACAGGCTTGACTGGACTGGCTTAAAAGACACTAAAGTAACTGCTTTTGGAAATGAATTCATTATTGCACAGGTAGCAGAAACTAATCCTGAACAAGTTGAAAGAATTGAGCTCTTATTAAAAAAGCAGGGAAAATTTGAGGCAGTGCTTGAAGGAAAAACAGTTTTTTCCGGTTCAGATATCCTTCACATTTACAAGGATTCAGCCAAAGGATACGGCATATTAAAGCAAGGCGACTCTTTTGAATGGCGGCTTCCTTTTTTGTTAAGCGAGGAAGGGGCAAAAAGATTCACTGAAATGACTTTCCATAAATGCACTATTTCCAGTTTTGACCAGCAGGCAGGAAAAACTTATGACTGCGAGAAAACATATTTTTTCATTGACAGGCCTGCAGCAGTAATTTTGATGCCTCCTGGACTGCATGAAAAAGACAAAAGCGTGTTGCTTGCAGGAAACATTGTTGAAAACATTCCGCAGGGAACAGAATTAGATGAATTAATCCTTAATGCACAGACTCCGTTAATTTTGTCTGACTCAAATTTATCTGATTCAGATTTAAACAAATTAACTGGTTTTTCAGCTGAATTTGAGAACATTATTGTTCCAAAAGGCGTTTACCCTGAAAGTTTGCTGAATGACTTGAATGCATTAGGCTTTAAGGTAACTGAAGTTGAATCAGAGCAGGGAATTCCTTGGGTCTGGACTGCAATCGGCGCAAGAGAAGTTATTTCTTTAAGCGAAGACGTTACAAACATGAATCCTTTTGTTGAAAACTTAAAGGATGCAAAAAAATATTCTGAGTTAGTGATTAGAGGGTTTGGCGCTGATGAACATGATGCTTTAACCAAATTATCAAATCTTTCTATTCTGCTTGAATCCGGTTCTCTTCCAATCGGAGTTGAATCAATCGGCAAAGAAACAATTTCCCCTAATTTAGGGAACGAGTTTTTGTTTGTTGTTTCTTTGATGGGAGTGCTTGCATTATTTGTTGTTGTAATTGTATTGTTTGTAAGATACAGGGAACCAAAATTAATTCTTCCAATGGCTTTCACTATTGTTTCAGAAATAGTTTTGATTTTAGGCTTTGCTTCTTTTATTAAATGGAATCTGGATTTGGCTTCGCTTGCAGGAATTATTGCTGCAGTGGGAACAGGAGTTGACGACCAGATAGTGATTTCAGATGAATTATTAAGAAAAGAAGCAGATTATGAAACCTCTTATGTTAACCGTGTAAAACGTGCTTTTTTCATTATTTTTGCTGCCGCAGCAACTTCTATTGCTACAATGGCTCCGATAATTTTTTTCGGTTTCGGGTTAGGAAAATTAGTTGGCTTTGCTATTACAACTATCTCCGGAGTATTAATCGGAGTATTTATTACAAGGCCTGCTTTTAGTGAAATAGTAAAGTATTTGCTTTCAAGAGAAAAGTAATTCAAAGCAGTTCGTTGAATTCTTTTACTTTAGTTATTTTTTTGGTGAAATAATACCATAACACTATAATGAATGCTGCTGTTGTCATCCAGGAAATTTCATGCATTAATCCGATGAATTCTGTTCCAAAACTTAATCCAAACCATAAAACAAAATAAATCCTTAACAGGTTTAAAAAAAACATCACTATTCCTGCTAACAAAAAAATCTTGATTTTTTCTTTTATTTCAGGCTTTCTTAAAGAAAAAACTATTGCTGCAATAATGCTTGAACTAACCAATCCGGTGCAGGAAGGGTTAATCAAAATTTTTTGCTCTCCAATTAAAATAAGGTTTTCTTTTACTGGAAGCCCAAAAAAGCCTGCTTCAAATCCTGCAATAAGGTTCTGCAGAAATTCTGTGGGAATTGTCCACACTAAAAAATGCAGCACTGAAAAAATTACCGTGAATTTTACCAGGAACATCAAAGTCTTATTTTCTATTATTTTTTCTTTCATTTTACCATGGCACCTTTTTGAGCTTGAACTTGAATGCAATGAAATTGCTTGCTTTGTGTGCCACTAAAGTAATAAAGCAAATCAATAAAAATAACTGCAATGAAATCAAGTGAACAGCGCTTCCAAGCAGTATTCCTATTACGACAAAATCCAGCTGGTCTAAAAGCAGAACAGGCTTGCCTCTTTCAATGTCAAATCTTCTTTTGAAAAAGCTTCCGATTATGTCGCCTAAAATTGCTCCAACAGACAAAAGGCTTCCATACAAAAGATAATTGCTTATTATCGGCACTTTTCCTTGAAAATAAAAGTCAACCAAAAGAACAGCAACAATTCCTGCAAGAATTCCAATTATTGTTCCCTTGAATGTTTTTCCTTTGCCTAAAAAAGGCTTTTTGTCAAAAAATTTTTTGTTTAAGTCTATCGGGGTTTTGCCTCCTAAAAGCATTGCAGTTGAATTAGCCACATATAATGGGACTAAAACAAGGATTGCTTCGGTCAAGAAAGGGTATGTCATTTAATCGCCGTTTTTCCTAATTAATTATGATTGCAGGGTTATTAAATATTGCCATGCCTTTAGTTGCCTTTTTTATTTTTAACACAGCATTTATTTTTTTATGAAAAAACTGTTTTTGGCTGTTTTTTTCGGCTTAATTGCATTAGTTTTGCTTGCATTAATTTTATCTTTTGCTTTTTCTTCTGCTTTTCCAGGCTTAACAGGAGAAATTGCAGTTATTCCGATTAAAGGCGAAATCACTGCTTCAAATACTGCTTTTTCTTCGAGCATGACTTCAACCCAGATTGCAGAAAAAATTAAGGAAGCAGATAAAGACCCTTTAATCAAGGCAATTTTTCTTGACATTGATTCAGGCGGAGGAAGTGTTGTTGCAACAAAAGAAATAGTTTATTCTGTCAGAACAGCAAAAAAGCCTGTTGTTGCTTTTATCGGCGAAACAGGCGCTTCTGGCGCATACTATGTTGCTGCTGCATCAGATTTAATTGTTGCAGACGATGACTCTCTTACTGGAAGCATTGGAGTAATAAGTGTTTCAGCTAACATTGAAGGTTTATTAGAAAAATTAGGCATTAAAATGAATGTAATAAAAGAAGGGCAATTCAAGGACATGGGTTCTTCTTTCAGGGAATTAACCCCGGAAGAACAAAAACTTTTGAGTGACCTTATTTCAGAGGTTTCAGTGAATTTCAAGAAAGACGTGCTTGAATTCAGGAAAAACAAAATCTCTGAAACAACTTTTAATTCTGTTGCAGACGGCAGGATTATTTCCGGAAGGCAGGCAAAACAATTTGGCTTGATTGATTTTACCGGCAGCAGGGATTTTGCCTTGCAAAAGACAGCTGAATTAGCCGGTATTTCAGGCGAACCATCTTTAAAGTATTTTGATGAAACATCAAATGATTTTTTTTCCGCTGTTTCAAGAATGGGTTATTCTTTTGGAACAGGATTTATTTCTGCGATAAAAAACTCTGAAGCAGGCTTTACTTTAAGTGCAAAATAAGCAAAACATTAATATTTAAGTGCATCTTATTCTTATAATGCCTGACTTTTCCATTGCCCAAATAATGACAAATTTGCTTGGCTTTGCTGATGTTGCTGTATTGGTTTTTGTTTTTTTTGTTTTAATGAAATTGATGAACTGCTGTCCTGAATTGTCTAAAACAGAGTTCACTAAAAAAGATATTCTGCCTGTAATTCTGTTTTTTTTTGCCTACAGGCTGCTTTGGTTTTTCATCAGCGTTTATTCTTTGGATCTTTCGTTTTATGAATTAGTTGTTTTTTCAAACTTTTTGCTGCTTGTTTCAGGAATCCTGTTTTACAGGCTAATTGCCCGTGTTGTCGGCGAATACAGGAGGGTTTTTAATGCCTCTTAATGCGTTAAGCATAACTGCTTTCTTGTTTTATTTTGGCGGAATGTTCCTTTTTGCGGTTTCTTTCATAAAAATTGCAGCAATGTTTCATGAATTATGCAAAGAAAAAGCAGGCTGTAAGTTTGTGCCAAAAACAGCATTGTTTTTGGCTCCTTTGTTGATTGCAGTAGGTTCAACTGGATTTATTTTTGTAAGCTTTGTTTTTCTCTACAAAACAATTTCCTTGAATCCTCCTTTTGGATTGCGCTATTTTGCAATGGCAGCTTGTTTGTTTGGAAGCCTTTTTATTGCATTTGGCTTTAACAGGTTTTATCAGAGCGCCAAATCAAGGAATTTAATTAAAGGGTGAATGCTTGGAGAAAAAGCCTTTCATTGTTTTGCTGGCATCAACAATTATTTTGTTTGCCAGTGTTCTTTTTGTCAGCCCAGCGCCTTCTTCTCAGGGTTACACTACATTAAGTGAATCAGAATTAGGGTATCCAATTCAGTACCATCACCTGATTTTAATCGGCGGGGTTTTGCTTATTGTGGTTTTATGGTATTACTTTAAACAAGTTAAGGGATATGAAAAAAATGAGTAAAAGAATCCAGCAAATTGACATTCCGGCTTTTGCTTCAGTGATGCTGGCGGCAATATTTCTGGGTTTCATTACCCATGAACTATTCCATTTATTAGTGATTTCTAATCCAAGCAGTTTAACTATTTGGTTTGGAAAAGTAAGCCATTCAGTTACTGTCTGCTGTCTGGATCCAATGGAAAGCGCTTTTGAAGAAATAGCCTATCTCGTCCAGTTAATTGTAACTTTTGTTTGGGTAGTAATCAACCACAAAACTTACATCAGGTAAACATTATCTTCTTCTGACAAAAACTTTTTCTTCTGCAAGCTCTTTTTCTTCTTCTGGAGCAGCAGACCCTATTTGTTCTTCTATTTCTTCAATTCTTTTTTTTATTTGCCTGCTTTCCCTCATTCTTGCTTTATTTATTTTGTCAATAAGCTTTTCCAGCCTGTGCTCTTCTTTTTTCAGTTCAACAATTTTTTTTATTAAAACCTTGTTCGAAAACCTGTAAAAAAAAATCAGCACTACGGCAAGCAAAACATACCCTGCAACCACAATGATTGATTCAATTGAAATCATTTTTTACCCCTCCAGCCCCAAAAGCCTTTCAATCTTTTTCTCAATCCAAGGCGTTTTTTTCTTTCTTGTTTTTAAGTGCTTGTATAATAAGTTAATTATATATATTAAAAATATTGTGCCTACAACAACAGCTCCCATTCTTATGATTTCCGTTAAGTTTATTGCAGCTTCTCTTTCAACTGTTGCGGTTAAATTCTTCAAGTCATTTATTTCAGCAAAAACTTCTGTTATCCCTTCATTCAGGTTTTCATAATCATAGTTTCCTGCTTTTTCTTTCAGCAAAATCATTTTTCCTTTAAGTTTGTTTAGTTTTTCAACAATGTAATCAACAACAACCCCCTGTCCTTCTTTTACTTTAAGTTCTTCTTCTAGTTTTGCAATTTCTGATTCAAGTTCAGCTAGAAGTTCGCCGTAATAAACTTTAGGGCTTTTCAGTGTAAAAGAACAGAATGCATTTCTTTCCACTTCCTTGAATAAAAGGTTTACCCTTGCAGTGTAAACTCCTGGAGAAACATTTGTCGGAATAAAAACTGAAACAGTTTTTTTAATTGATTCGCCTGGAAAAACCGCTACAGGAGTGGAAGAAAAACCAATTTTTTGCTGTTTGCTGTCTTCAATCCACCAGCTTAATTCCACGTCCTCATAGTAGTCTCCAAGATTATATGCAACAATATTAAAGTCATAAGGCATTCCTGAGGTCGCTGAAATATCAGGGCAGATTGCCTCCAGGTCATACCTTGGTTCTCCTGCAATATCATACCTGAAAACATTTTCATCGTATTTAATCATTTTGTCAGGAGATGAAAGGACAACAGTGACTATATGTGTTCCAGCAGTTTTTGGAACCCATTTCTCTGAAAAAAACGCTTCAGCTGTTTTTCTTGCATTAACTAAAGGAATTGTTTCTTCAGAATAAAAAACAAGATTTTCCCCCCTGAGTATCTGAATTTTGACTAAAAAGTCTTTTGTTCTGAGCATTTCATTTGCAAAAGAAACCCATGCACTTGCAGCAACACCAACTTCAAGCGGCTCTAAACTAAAATCTTTGATTGAGGCTTTTAATTTTTCGCTTCCGATGCTTCCCCCGCCGCCTCCGCCCCCGCCGCCTCCAGTGCCTCCTGTATCACCTGAAGGAGTTGAAACAGCAGGAACAGTAAACCTTCCTGAACTGTTTGAATCACTTTCATTGCCACAGGAAAAAGTTGATGTCGCGGAATAAGTTCCGGTAGTGGAGGGAGCAACAAAAGAAAAAATGTATTCACCGTTCCCTATTCCGGTCATTTCCTGGTTTGAATGCAGTGAACTTGAATCAGGGTAAAAAACATTAATGCTGCTATTCAAGTCATTGAATGCATTTCCGTCGTCATTTATTACATAATTTCTTATTGTAACAGTGTTGCCTGCACTGTATTCAGCGTTATTGTTTAAGAAAGAAACATTTATTGAAAAATCCCTTACATAAATATAGTCATTCAGGTCATATGAAGCACTAATATTACTGTCTGCTGCATTAATCTGGAACTTGTATGTTCCGTTTGCATCAAAAGTATAAGTAAAAGAATAATTTCCGTCGCCTTGGTTATTGAACGTAATGCTGTTTGTGTCTCCGTCTGCTTCATTAACTGTTGCAGTTACTGTTGCATTGGCATCAGCTCTTCCTGTAGGCCATTTGAATACTTTGACATTAAGCTCTTGTGTTCCACTGCTGTTCATGCATCTTGTGGCAGTAAATGTTGCTGTAATGGTTGTATCGTTTTGGGTAACCCAAGTTAAACTATTTGAACTCTGAACCAAACCAAAAACTGAACTAAACAGAAAAACAAGAACAGTTAACAAAACAAATATTCCCAAAGATTTTTGCATGCGTAATAAATATTGCATTAAAAAATATTAATGTTAGGGTTAAACAAAACAACCTTCAAACCTTTTAGAAAAAGGTTTAACAAAACAAAAGGTTGCAACTCAAACTAAAATTTTGAGTGCACAACAAAATCAAAATTTTGTTAGTGAACAAAAAACAGAAAAAAAAGAAGAATAGTTGAAAAATAAATTTTTATATTATTCTTCAACGGTTATGTTTAAAGTAATTGGGAAGTTTGAGGGACTAATAACTGTTGCAGCATTAAAGTAAAGATTTCTGTATTCTTTAGCCCATTCATTCCTTTTTTCTATTGGAGGGTCAACAATTAAAAATCCTATTGTATACTCTCCTGCAGGAGTATCAGGTTTAACTTTTCCGTTTATGGTGATTTTATAAGCCCAATTCTTGCTAAATTTTGGAAAAGTAGGAGTTAAAAGAAAAGTATCTGGAGAAACATCTACATCAAAGTATTTTAGTGTATTTGAAGTTGGAATTAAGTGTGCTCCCTGGTAAGTTTGAACTCCGTATCCTGTATAGAAAAAAACCACTGAATAAAATTCAGTTCTTCCTGAATGACTTAAAACATCAAATTGTTCTGCAGGATAGCTTCCATAACCATTTGTAGCCCAATATTTTGGGTCTGGTTCACTCCAGTACTTTAATCCACTTTCCTTAAAATTAGGATAAAATTCTGGCTGCAAAAAATATTCTTCTGTAATAGGCCCTAATGCATAATTTCTTCCTGTAGCCAAAAGATAAGCTACTTCACTGAAATCATTTGGAACTGGAGGCAATTCATTAAAAACGTCTTTCTCTGAATTCAAAGTAAAATATTCTGGGACATATTCTAAAGGAATTTGCAAATAATCTGCTGCTTTCTCAAACAAATCATATGTATCTCTTTTTGGCTTAAATGCTTCTTCAAAATACTGTTGTCTTACTGCATAAGAAGAAGGGGTTATTTCAACTTGATTTTTTTCATAAAGTTCTGTTAGCTCTTTTTCTTCTGCTTCAGGCAAAATAACTAAAGGGTTATTTGAAACATTTTGTTGATTTAAAGCAAAAAATATAACTAAAACAGCTAATACAACAATAATTCCGCCAAGAAATTTATTTGAAATAAAACTTTTTTTATTTTCAGCTTCTGCCATTTATGCCGCCCCCGAAAAATTAAACAAATTATGAATAAAAAAGTATTTTAAGTAATGCATTTAAAAAATAAAAAAAGAAAAGGGGGGGATTTAACTTGCAGGAGAAGTTGTCCTATAAGTCACTGCATGGCTTCCTTGAGTCATTCCTCCGTTAAAGTCTCCTGAAAAACACATTTGGTTTGTATCGCTTACTGCAAGTGCGCTGACAAGCCTTCCAGCAGTGGTTTCATTGAATTGATTGTAATTTCTGCAGGTTGTAGTAGTTACAGGGTTTCCTGCTGCTGTGACAGAACAATTTGCTTCCCATCCCCCTAAACCGCTTGTTCCACAGCCTGCTCCTGTTCCCATCCAGGCCTTTAAAACAATATTAACATCATTTCCAGCAAAATCTGCTGTAAAGTTTCCATCAACATTAATTGCAACATTTCCGTTGTTTGTAATTGTTATTGCTGCAGTAGATGCATCCTGGCAAGCAGTTCCTCCGGCTGAAGTTGTTTGAGGCAAGCATTGTGAACCATTTCCATCAACATCTGAATCTAAAGTGCATTGGTCTTCAACAAAATAAAAATTACTTGTGCTGCACGTTCCGGCATAAGTTAATGTATGGCTTACATTTGATGGAACAACCCAAGTCATTGTAGTGTTATTCTCTACAGCGGCATAAACAATTAAAGCAAAAAACATTGTTATTATTCCAACAAAAGCAATTTTTCTCAAATTCATTTTTTTATCACCCTGAAAATATAACTTCACTAAAATATGAGAAATGTTATTAATAATCTTTTCGCTTTTTATTCCACAATTATCTTCAATTCATATAATTCTTTGCCTGTTGAAAATTCTGCTGCATCAAAATATTTTTCATGTTCTTTGCTCCATTTATAGCTGAATTCTTCCGGAGGAGAAGAAACAAAAACCTTTACCTCATACATTCCTTCAGGAGTTTTTTCTTTTGCTTCAATGTTCAGTTCAACTTCTTTAGCCCATTCTTTTCTGAATTTAGGGAAATTTGGTTCAAGCAAAAAAACAGGGTCTTTAATTGAAACCAGAAAAAAATTTTTGTATTCTGTAACAGCATTTAATTGAATTCCCTGAAAAGACCTTACCCCGTAACCTGAATGAACAAAAAACTTTGCTTTAATTTTTTCCCCTGCTTTAATAACAACAGTTTTTTTTATCGGATAAGAGCCGTAACCATATGCGCCGTAATGGGTTGTGGATGGATTCTGCCAGTAATTCAGGCCATTCCCTAAAAAAGATGGATAGAATTCAGGCTGGGAAAAATATTTTTCAGAAAAAAAGAGTTCGTCGCTGAATTTTCCCTGATGAAACAAAGAAACAATTTTATTGAAATCAGAAGGAGGAACAGGCAGTTCAGAGAAAACCGCAGAAGAAATCCCATAACTTTCTCTTTGCATTAATAAAAGGTTTGTTTCTTTGGCAGATTCTTTTGATTCTTTTTCTGCTTCATCTTCTTTTCCAGCAAAAAAAATTGCAGATAAAACCAAGATTACAATAATTCCTGCAACAAAAACAATTTTTTTATTCATTTTTTTTCACTTTTTTTTTTATGTTGAGGCTTTGCTGGCACTGTAAAAATTCCTGTCTTCGCCTAACACTCCGGCGCCAATAAAGTCTCCCCAGACAAATAAATTCAAGTCGTGTGTGCCAGTTGAATAAACTGCTGTTCCAATGTTTGCCGGGGTTGCAGTAACATCAATGCAGCCTGTTTGGGCATTGCCTGAACAGCTTGCCTCCCATCCATTCCAGATCTGTGAAACCTTTAGTTTTAGTGTTGCAGGCAGTGCTGCATTCAAGTCAATATCAAAATTCATGTCATTGCTTGCAGTACTTTGGTTGTCATAGACAATGAAAGCAATATCGCTTCCTAATCCGTCTGAAACCTGTCCTTGTGCGTCAACTTCTGTTTCGTCAGCCAATCCAGCCAAATCTGTTGTCTCAAAATAACCTCTTTCGCAGTCTGTTCCTGCATCATAGCTTCCTTTTCCTTGAGTGCAGCCAGAAGAAGGCAGTAAAACAGTAAAAGTATAATCTGCTGCCGCAGCCTGAACTGTAATTGTTCTGTCTGTTCCGCTGCTTGTGTTTGCAGTGGCAGTTGTTCCTGTAGCAGAAAACCTTAATTCATAGGTGTTATCAATATTTGCATTAACAGCCCAGGAAACAGCATAGTTTTCTCCTGCATTTAATGCAGAGCTTTGGGGATTGGCTCCGGAAACAAGATATAAAGGGGAATCATTTGCTGTATTCATGTCATACCAGGTTGAACAGCTTGCTCCAACACAATATTGTAAATTAGTGTCAACTGTTCCGCAATTATTTGTATTACAGGTTGTTGTTCCATTAACCAAAAAGTTTTCGTTTTCATTAATTGAAACATTGTTGTCTGCTGAAGGATTATTTATTGCAAAAGAAAGAGTCCCTTTTGGGGTATAAGTTACATCTAAATAAAGTACATCCCATGAATAAGCCCCTGTTAAACCGTTGTCTCTAATGTTTGTTTTTATTGCCGCCCCTCCTGCACCAAAATCAGCGCAGTCCCAGGTTACCCCAATGCTTGTTGCATCTACATTTGAAACACTTCCTGGTTCTGAAGTAGGGTTAACTGCAGTAACTGCATTAAACCAGGTTGAACCATCATCGCTTACCGCAATATAATGTACTGTGTCTGCTGCAATCGTTCCCCACCATTTATAGTAAAGAGTTACATTGGTTATTGAAACGCAGTCACTGACACCCCAGTTATTTGCTGTAATTTTCAATCCAGCATACTTGTTTTTTGTTGTCGACTGGACTTCAATGTCCCCGTCATCTGAATTAAGGAAATCATTTGTTGCATCTGCTCCGCCATCGCAAGCATCAGCCCAAGTTTCTTCTGTTGGAGCAGCATCATTTGCAACACAGGTTTGCAGGAAAACAGTTGGGTCAGCTACTTTAATTGTCCAGTAATCAGAATTTTCGTCTCCAATTGAAGTGAAAAAATAATAGTCTGTCGGCGGAATAGTTCTTTCAGGAGAAAAAATTTGGTAAGTCTGTGTTAGTGTTCCAGTGAAATTCCCTACAATCCATTCAATTTTCTTGAATTCTGAATTATGATCTGAAACAATTCCTCCGTTTTCTAAAACTATTTGCCATTCAACTGGAAAAAATTCAGTTAAAACTGCATTCTCATAAAATTCTTGTGTTTCTGCTGTAATAGTCATTGTAACTGTAGTCAAAGGCGGAACCTTGTGCTGGCCGCATTTAGGGCATTCAAATAGTCTGTCAAAAGAAATTAAATTTTCTTTTTTTGCAAAACCATAACCAGGATCTAAAGGAGTAAAAGGAATTGAAACAGTTTGTTCGTTGGATAAATCCATTATTTTATTCCAGCTTCCATCACATTTTTTTTCATAGTAATTCCATTCAGCGCACTTAAACAAAAAATCTGATTCTTTTGGAACCTTTAATTTCAGTTCC
>JBDRFE010000072.1:0-11670 GCA_043819075.1 archaeon | reverse complement strand
ACTCAAAACAGAGTTAACTGGAAACATTACAGGCACAACAACTGTTTGTTCAGACAATTTATGGTGCTGGTTTGACGTAATACTCCAAAACAATTTAAGAGTGCTGTTTTTGGGAATAATCCTTTCAGCAGTTTATGGAGTCGGAGCAATGTTTTTGATTGCATGGAATGCCTCTGTTATCGGAGCAGTAATAGGAAAAGATGCTTTAATGCTTGTTTCAGGCTATGCTGGTTTTGGCGCATTTGCTTATGTTTTTGCTTACTTTCATGGATTAATCAAGGCATTAGGATTGATTCCACACGGAATGTTTGAAGTATTAGGCTATTTTGCCGGAGCAATGGCTGGAGCATTAATCTCTATTGTTGTCACCAAAGGCCATTACAGGAAACACGAAATAAGCCTGTTGATAAAAGACACTATTGGATTAATCTTTCTTTCACTGCTGCTGCTGTTCATCGGAGCAGTAATTGAAGCAGCATTAATTGTGGGCTGAAAATCACTTTTTTTCTTTTTTCTTTGCTTTTAAGTAAGCGTCAATCATTTCAGGGGTAACGCCAATTGAACTTAAATCAAGGCCTTTTGCTTTTCCTGTAACCTGCTGGCCAAGAGAGTCAGCTAACTTTGATAATTCCATTGGAAAAATTATTTTAGTGCTTTTTCCGTCAGCCATTTTTTCCAAGGCATTAATGTAATAATATGCAATTGTTTTATCGCTTAAAGACTCTGAAGCAGCTTTAACTGCCTCTATTTCAAACTTTCTTCCTTCGGCTTCCTCAAACTTTGCCAGCTTTCTTTGTTCTGCTGCTTTTTGCTGGTGCATTGCATCCAAAACCTCTGTTGGGATAACCACATTAGTTATTTCAACTGACTCAACTTTCACTCCCCATTGAATTGCAACTTCATCTAATTTTCTTTTTACTTCATAGTTAAGCAAAGCAATATTTGAAATAACACTGGATAAATCCATTGAACCAACTACATCCCTTATAGTTGACCTGACATAAAGCCTTGCAGCATTCCTGTAATCGTCTATTTCAATCACTGAATTAATTACAGAGTTTTTTTGCTTGTCAACAAACAAATAAATTACTGCATCAATTGTAAGCTTTATTTTGTCTGTGGTAATAACATCCTGGGGGGGAACATCAATTGTCTGAGTCCTTAAATCAACTAAAACATATGACTGTACAACAGGAATGACAAAAGTCCAGCCAGGGCCTCCGACTCTTGTAACCCTGCCTAAAGTAAAAATTACTGCTCTCTCATATTCTTTTAAAGTAAGCAAAAAATCGTATTGCCTTACAAAAAAAGCAGTTAAAAGAAAAGCAAATACAACGCCCAACCATAAAGCAAAATCATCTGCTCTGGTGTAGGCAAGCCATAAGACAGCAATAAGCACAATGAACACTAACACAAAAACGTATTGTTTTATTTTATAACTCTCTGTTTTGCCAAATCTTTTGCCCATTACAGTAACCTTTAATTGATTATTATATATAAATATAGAAGGTAAAGATATTATTAAAGTTAAGCGTATATTTAAATAAAATAATCAAGGGAAAGCATGGCTGAAACAAAAAATGTAATGGTTGTATGCGTTGACAGGGACAACGACTTAGGCAGGAAAGCCGGTGTTTTGGGGCCAGTAATCGGAAGGCAGAACAACCTGAATGCAGCAGCAAAATTAGGTGTTGCAGACCCGGGAGAAAGCGATGTAAACTGCCTTTTCGGTGCAATAAAAAAATTTGATGAAGTAAAAAAATATTACTCTGCTGTTGAAATAGTTACTTTAACCGGAGTAGGCAAACAGGATTTTGAATCAGATAAAGAAATAAACGAGCAGTTAGACAAGGTTTTACAGGAATTTCCCGCAGAAGGCTTTGTATTAGTAACAGACGGAGCAGAAGATGATCAAGTGCTTCCAATCCTGCAGTCAAGGGCGCCGATTATTTCAAAAGAAACAATTATTGTAAAACAGGCATCAGAAGTTGAAAGCACTTATTATACAATTAAAGAAGCATTAAAAGACCCTTATCTTGCAAGAATTGTTTTTGGGGTTCCGGGATTAATTTTAATTTTATATTATGTTTTCGGAGACTTAAGCATTAAATTAATTTCATTGTTTTTAGGATTTTATTTAATTCTGAAAGGATTTGGAATAGAAGAAAAAATGATTTCAACTACAAGAGATTTTTTCCAAAACATTTCTATTTCAAGGGCAAGCTTTATTTTTTATGTCGGAAGCTTATTCATTCTGGCTTTTGGAGTCTATCAGGCTTTCACTGCATTCAATGAAAGCCTTGAAACAGATTTATTCATTAAAAGCATTTCTTCACTGCAGGAAACATTTTTTGTTTTCCTGTTCTTGGTTCCGGTTTCTTTTTTAATCGGAAAAAGCATTGATTCAATTCACTTCAAAAAAGCATTTTATTTAAGGAACTATTTTATGTACGGTGTTTCAACCCTGCTTTTATGGTTTATCCTGGATGCAGGGACTTTAGTGCTGATAGGCCAGACAAACCTGACATGGTTTATTTTAAGCATGATTTCAAGTTTTGTTATTTTATTGGTTTCATACAAACTGAGCGCAGTCCTTGATGCAAGAAAAAAAATAACAGAATTATTGGTTGGACTGCCTGTTTATTCCAAGGGAAAAATGATAGGTAAAGTTGAAAAAATCAGCAGAAAAGAAAAAAGCATTCAGTTCAAGGCATTAAAGTCAGAGGAAATCACCAAGCTGACAAAAACAAAGTTCAGCGTACGCAAAGGAAGAATAATTGTTTCATAAAAAAAAATTATTTTAAATTTTGTTTCCCTGAAACATTTTTGAGAACTTTAGGCAGTTCAATATTCAGGATTTTTTCCAGCTGTTTTAAAAAAACATTTCTTCTGTGCTCTTTTTCAAAAGCATTCTTTAATACATCGCTTAAAGTTGAAGCAGGAATTATTTCAATTTTCTGTTTTTCTGCTTCAGTTAAAATAATGTCAGGAATATTTGCTTTTGGCACAATAACCTGTTTGAAGCCGGCCGCAATTGCAGCTGCAACCTTTGCTGTAACCCCTCCGACTGGAAGGACTTCGCCTCTCACGCTTAAAGAACCAGTCATTGCAAGAGACTGTTTTATCGGAATTTTTTCTAAAGCAGAAATAACTGCTGTTGCAACTGAAACTGAAGCAGAATCCCCTTCCACTCCGGAATAAGTCTGCAAAAACTGTATATGCAGATCGTATTTTGAAATATCTTTTCCGCTGATTCTCTTAATTATTGCAGAAACATTTTGAACTGCTTCTTTTGCTATTTCACCGAGTTTTCCTGTTGCAATAATTTTTCCTTCTGAACTGCTTTGCGCAGGAGCAATTTCTGCTTCAATCGGCAGAATCATTCCAGCATCGCCGTCGCCTGAAACAGCTAATCCATTAACCCTTCCGATTGCAGTTCCTTCGTTCAAGAAAACATCATAGCCTTTCCTGTCGTCAAGCATTTGTTTTACCATCTGCTGCTCTAAAGTCCTTGCATTAATTTTTGCATGCAATACATCTTCTTCTTCAACCAAAGAATGGCCTTTTTCTTTTGCAATGTCTCCTGCTGCCCTGATTAAGCCGCCTAAATCCCTTAACTTTAATGTAAGGTTATTTTTTCTTCCGGCTCTTCTTTTTGCCTCAAAAATAATTACTTCAACTGCTTTTTTTGAAAAATGCGGGATTTTACCGTCTTTTTTTATTTCTTGAGCCACAAACTGCACTATCTTGTGCCTGTTTTCAATTGTATCAGGCATATCCAAGTTCATATACAATTCATAGCCGTATCCTCTGATTCTAGACCTTAAAGCAGGATGAACTTTTTCTAAATCCTGATAGTTTCCTGCTGCAACCAAAACAAAATCACATGGAATTGCTTCAGTTCGAGTCATTGCACCAGAACTTAACTCGCTTTGGCCTGTAATAGAATATTTTTTTTCCTGCATTGCTGTAAGAAGTTCCTGCTGGGATTTCTGCGACAAAGTAGCAATTTCATCCAAAAACAATACTCCGCCGTTTGTCCTGTGAATATAACCTGGTTCAACCCTTAAATGCGCTGGAGTCCCTAATCCGCCTGAATTGCTTATCAAAATGCCATTTGCAACTATGTTTCCAGAAGAAGTAGTTATATTATAAATTGTTCCAGAATAATTTATTTCTCTGTCGCTGAAAGGTTTTCCTAAAGCAATTTGTTCCATTATTTGCCCTGAAATATTCAATATTGAGTTAATGGATTGATTACTTTTTTCATTGGCTTCAAGTTCTGCTTTTCTGACTTTTTTCCATTCAAATAAATCTAACAATGCCTTATCTATTTTCCCCTGTTTTTCATCTGAATACCTTAATTTAATGAATTCCTTAAATCTCGTTATGTTTTCTAATTCTTTTGAAATGCCCAGTTTCCACATAAAAGAACCTTTCCTGAACTCATTTTCATAAACACTGGTTGTTTTAATGCCATAGCTGGCAAGGAAATCAGAAATCTCAGAAAAGAATTTAAGTCTGTTTTCTTTTAATTGTTTTTTACCGCATAAAGCAACTGCAAAGTCATTAATGTATTTGTGTTTTACTGAGAATTTAGGAGAACATAACTCGTTTCCAAAAAAAGCCCCAAAGAATTCCTTGGATGAAATTTCATTTGCGTGAATCCATCTTGGAACCTCTATTTCCATGTTTTTTTTGCCTACCGGCGCACCTAAAGCAACAAAAAACCTTATTATTGCCCTGTTTGAGTTTCTAATGCATCTGCCTGTTTTATTCCTTCCTGAAATTATCTCACTGAAGTTTTCACAGGTGTATTCCCCAAAAACAGAAATCAAATCATGTTTGAACTGCTTTAAAGAAATTTCCTCAGAACTTGAAAGGAAAATATTATTCAGGTTTCCAGCAATTCCCCCATCACCAAAAGTGGTTCCAAGAATTCTTGAAATAACAGGAAGTCTTGGGTCATCACATTTAAGCGGAATGAGATCAAGTTCTTTTAACAATTCAACTGTTTTCACTGCATTTGGTTTTGAATTAATTGAATGCCACCACCTAACCCTTCCTTGCGGGATATTCAAAAGCTTTGCAATTCTCTTGTACCCAAATGACGGATTAACACTTTTTAAAGAAACATATCTTTGATAATCGCCTGCAGAATGTTTATCAAAATCAGAGAAAGTGTTGAAAACGTCTTGTTCAGTAAGCACTGGTTCATTGTAAATAGCAAGTTTTTCGTTACCGGAAAGTTTTTCTGCCGCCACATACTTTTTGTCAGCCCAAATCTTGTGTTCTGGGGTGACGATGACTGTGTTTTCATTAGTTCTAACCTTAACCATTTTTCCAGAATATGTTTTCTTGTTTACTCCAAGCAAATTAACTGGGGCAGGTTTTCCGTCAACAAAACCCAACACTTTTAAAATTTTATTTTCTGGGATTACCAAGGCTTCATAATCCTTAAAACTTTTGTTTACTAATGGAATATTTTCGTTTAATAATTTTTCAGCCAAAGCTTTAATCAAAACAGGTTTAATTCTTTCGTTTTCAACTAAATACACAACGGTATTTGGGAAAATTGTCTGAAGCGGATCATGCCTTACGTCTCCAAGCAATGCTCCTGCTCTTGCGCCGGTTGCTTCAATGAATGGAGCGATTTTTTTTCCTGAATTATCAATCAATAATTTTGGCACATCTGATTCGCCTTTAGTCCTGATCTGCGAGCCCAAAGCAAACCCAACTAAAATAAAGCCGCCTAAAATCAATAGCGCGGCAAAAGTTATTTCGCCAATAAAATTAAAACTAAACAATACTGATGCAAGAATAAACCAGCCTAAAGGCAATACAAATCCTAACAGCCTTGAACCGCTTTCTTTTTGCATCTGGTTTAATGTAGCCTGTTCAGTTATTTTTCTTCCTTCACCTGCTTTTACGACTCTTACTTTAGGGTTATTTGAATCAGCCCTGTTAGGGTAAATTAAAATATCACTTAATTTTTCTAAGGGAAGGATTTCAGCCATTGCCTGAGCAAGCATGCTTTTTCCTGTGCCAGGAAGCCCAACCAACAAAACGTTTCTTTTTTGTGCTGCAGCTTTCTTGATTATTTCAACCGAGTTTTCCTGTCCGATAACCTGTTCAATTAATTTCTTTGAAACCTCTATTTCTGCTGTTGACTTAAAGCTTAATTCAGCTGAATCTTTTTTTGACACAAAAAATCCCTTTTAAAAAACTCTCTTCAATAAAAGTTATTAGTAAGCCAAGTATTAAAATAATAATGAATTAAAACGACTAATGAACCAAAAGCCAGTAAATAAAAGAAAAGAGAAGTGAGAATGCAATGAAATTAATTGTTTTAGGAACAAGCGCTTCAACTCCGTCAAAAGAAAGGAACTTGAGTTCAATTGTATTAAACTTTGAAGGATTAAATTATTTATTTGACTGCCCTGAAGGAACGCAAAGGCAGTTAATGAAAGCAAAAGTTTCTTACATGAAAATTAATGCAGTGTTTTTATCTCATTTTCACGGAGACCATATTCTTGGGCTGCCAGGATTGATTGCAACAATGTCAATGCACCAAAGAGACTACCCGTTGCATGTTTTTGGCCCGGCAGGAGTCAAAGAAAAAGTAATGAAAGCAATTGAGCTGAGTTTGCTTAAAGTGAATTTTGAAATAAAAGCAATTGAAGTAAAACAAGGCAAAATCTTTGAAGAAGAAAACTTTTTTGTTGAAGCCTTCAGGCTGAAACACGATGTTCCGTGCTATGGATATGTTTTCAGGGAAAAAGATTCTTTAGGAAAATTCAGCAGGGAAAAAGCATTAAAACTTGAAATACCTGAAGGGCCTTTATGGGGCCAGCTGCAGAAAGGAAAAAAAATCAAGGTAGGAAAAAAAACTTTTAAGCCAGAAGATGTATTGGATGAAAGCAAAAAAAAGCTTGGGAAAAAAATTTCTTTTGTTTTTGACACTCTGGCAAATTCCAGTTACATTGAAAAAATAAGTGAATCAGATGTGTTGTTCCATGAAAGCACTTTTCTTGAAAAATTAAAGGACAGGGCAAAAGAAACCATGCATTCAACTGCAAAAGACGCAGGAAAGATAGCGGAAAAAGCTAAAGTAAAAAAACTGGTGTTATTTCATTTCAGCCCAAGGCATAAAGAAACAGAAAAATTTGATATAGAGGCAAGAGAGTTTTTCGGAAACGTTATTGCGGCAAAAGATTTGGATGAAATTGAAATCTGATTTAAATGGAAAAAGAATTCTTTGACACAATTATAATCGGAAGAGGCTTAGCCGGCTTAAGCGCTGCAATCCAAAGCACAAAAAACAGGAATACAGCAGTATTTTACTGCGGAAAAGAATCCAATGCAAACAGCTTCAAGGCACAAGGAGGAGTTGCAGCTGCCTTAAGCAAAAACGATTCAGCTGAAAAACATTTTAATGACACAATCAGGACAGGAGACGGGTTAAGCAACCAGCAGGCTGCAAGAATTTTAGTTCAAAAAGGGAAAAAAAAAGTCCTTGAATTAATTGAATTAGGCTTTCAGTTTGACGAAAATTCTGATGGAATTGATTTCGGCTTGGAGGCAGGGCACTCAGAGAAAAGAGTATTGCATGCAAAAGGCGATGAAACAGGAAAAGAGCTCACAAAATTTTTTGTAAAGCTTGCAGAAGAAAAAAACATTCATTTTTTCAGAAAAGAATTAAAGGAAGTGATTGCTGCAAAAGGAACAGCTCAGACCGCAGTGTTTGAAGATTTCACTGCAGAATTCAGTTCATTAATTTTTGCTTCAGGAGGCTATTCAGCTTTATACGCTAAAAGCACTAACCCTGAAAGCACTAAAGGAACGGCTCTTTCAATTGCATTGAAAGCAGGAATGCAGTTAATGGACTTAGAGTTTGAACAGTTTCATCCGACAACAGTTAAAGGAAACAATTTTCTTTTGTCAGAGACTTTAAGAGGCGAAGGAGCTTTTCTTGTAAACGATGCAAACGAAAAATTCATGGAAAACATTCATGGAAAAGATTTGGCTACAAGAGATGTTGTTTCAGTTGAAATAATGAACCAGATTAAATCAGGAAAAAAAGTTTTCTTGGACTGCACTGGAATAAAAAACTTAAAGGAAAGGTTTCCAAGCATTTACTCTAAAACAAAAGAGCTTGGATTAAAAATTGAAAGTGATTTAATTGAAGTTGAGCCTGCAGCACATTACTCTATTGGAGGCATTAAAGCTGATTTGAACACAAGAACTAATTTAAGGAATGTTTTTGCCGCAGGCGAATGCTCGTGCAACGGAGTTCACGGAGCAAACAGGCTGGCAAGCAATTCACTTCTAGAAGCAATTGTTTTTGGGGCAATTGCAGGAGAGAATGCATTAAAAGAAAAAAATAATAGAACTGCAAGCAAAAAAATAAAAACAAAAGAATATTCTGATGAAAAAAAAGAATTTGACTTAAATTACTTAAAGGAATTAATGTGGAAATACGCCGGCATCAGAAGAAAAAAAGACAGAATGGAAAAAGCATTGAATGAAATAAATAAAATGCCTGAAAACAATCTTGCCTTGCTTGCAGGAAAAATAATTGAATCTGCCTTGAAAAGAAAAGAAAGCAGGGGCTGCCATTTCAGGACAGATTTTCCTGAAACAAAAAAAGCATTTCATTCAGTGACAAAAAAATAAAAAAACAAAAAAAACCTAAGTGAACAGCAGTTTCAGGTAAAACAATGGGGACACAAAATCTTTTTTTGCTTTCTCGTTTGCAAGCATTCCAGAAATAACTTCCTGAACTTCTTTTTTCTTTGCCGCCTTGCCTAAAATGAAATTCAAAAGGAATCTAATCCTTCCAAGCCTTTGAAGCAAATAGCTTGTCCTTATTTCTGCACCGATTTCATTCCATAAATTTTTCTCATATTCTTCTAAAACTGAAGCAGAATAATTTTTCTGCTGCAATGCTTTAATGATTATTTTTGATGCAAGTTTTCCGCTAGTCATTGCATTCCCAACTCCTTCCCCGCTGAAAGGGTCAATCAGGGAAGCCGCATCACCTAATAACACAAAACCGTTTCCTGCAAGCTTTCTTTTCTTGCTTCCTAAAGGCAGAGTCCAGCCTTTAATCTGGGAAACCATTTCAGAATTTTTAAAACGTTCTTTAAACAAAGGGTCTTCTTTTATTGCATCAAGCATTGCTTTCTGTAAATTCGTTTTGTTTTTCCTTAAGTCTTTTGTGATTATTCCAACGCCTACATTAGCTAAATTGTTTTCTAAAGGAAAAATCCAGAAATAACCAGGAAGCATTGAATTAATGAAATGAATTTCAATTGTTCCTTTGCAGCCGGAGACATTCTTGTAATAAGCTCTTAAAGCAGTGATGTGATGGCTTGCATCAATTTCATTCAAGCCTAGTTTTGTTGCAACAGTTGAAGTTGCTCCGTCAGAGCCGACAACAATTTTTGCCCTGAATTCTTTTTCTTTTTTGTCTGAGCCGGTTCCTTTGACTCCGACAACAGCATCATTTTCTTTTATTAAGTCTGTTACAGCGAATCCTTCAATTGTCTTGAAAGCAAGCTTTTTTGCGTTCTGAAACAAAAAATTGTCATAAACTTCTCTTCTCACAACATAGCCTTTCCCGCCTTCTCTTTTGTATTTTCCTTCTTTTGCATGCTTTGGAAAAGGAATGTCAACTAAAGTTCCGTTAGGCGAAGAAAAAGTCACACCATAAACATTTCCGTGCTTTAATGATTCAATGCCAGTATCCCAGCCCAACTCTTTTAATATTCCCAGAGATTTTCCGCTTATTGCATCACCACAGGTTTTGTCTCTTGGAAAAACAGCTTTATCTAAAAGCAAAACTTTAACGTTATTTTTTGCAAGAAAAGAAGCACAGGAACTTCCGGCCGGACCACCGCCGACAACAATCACATCAAATTCATTTGACTCCATAAAATTCCTCCAAAAAGCAATCATTTTAGTTTATTCAAATAATCGTTTGCATTAATTGCTGCCTTACAGCCTTCTCCTGCAACAACAATTAACTGATGCACAGGAATATCTGTTACATCTCCTGCTGCAAACAAACCCGGAATACTTGTTTCATTCCTTGAATTGATTTTTATTTCATTTCTCTGGTTTTTTTCTGCAATAGAAACAAAATCAGAGTTCGGGATTTCCCCGATATTAACAAAAACTGCCTTAACTGAAAGCGATTTTTCTTCTGAATCTTTCTTGTATTTTATTCCTTCAGTTGTTTTTTCGCCTGAAACCTCTGAAAGCTGGGCTTCAGTTATTACTTCAACGTTTTTTTTCAGTAAAACTTCTTTTCTTGTTATTTCTTCACCGCCAAGCTGTTTTCCTGTTTCAATTATGAAAACTTTTTTTGCGATATTGCTTAAGTAAAGCGCTTCTTCAACTCCGGAGTAGCCTCCGCCGATTACTGCAACATTTTGGCCTTTATATAACGGGCCGTCGCATACCGCACAATAATGAATGCCCTTGTTTTCAAGTTTTTCCGAGCCTTTAACTGAAAGTTTTCTCGGCCTTCTTCCGGTTGCAATAATGACTGCTTTTGATTCAAACTCTTTTTTGCCTGCGGTTACAACAAAATTTTTTCCTTTTCTTTCAATTCCTGTTACATTTACCCCTTCAAGGACTTCAATTTCTTTGTAGCTCTTTAAGTGCTCCCTTAACTTCATTGACAAGTCAAAGCCTGAAATGCTTTTAAAGCCGGAATAATTTTCAATTTTTTCTGTCAAAAGCAGCTGACCGCCAAAGCTTTCTGTAATCAGCATTGTGTTTAACCCGCTTCTTGCAGAATAAATTCCTGCAGTAACTCCTGCACCAGAGCCGCCGACAATTATGATGTCTTTCATGTAAAAAACCCTTAAATAGAATTAATTAATAGTGCGTTGTTTTAAAAAGAATATTGAAAAAACTATTTTTAGAATGAAAGCAATTATTCTTGCAGCAGGAAAAGGGCTTAGGATGAAGCCGTTAACAGAAAACACTCCCAAGCCTTTAATTGAATTAAACGGAAAAAGCTTTATTGAAAGGCAGTTAACTGAATTAAATAAAGCAGGAATAACTGAATGCATTATTGTTGTCGGTTACCTGAAAGAAAAAATAATAAAAAAATTCGGGAAAAAATTTAACAAAATGAAAATTGAATTCGCTGAACAAAAAGAGCAAAAAGGAACAGCACACGGATTAAACTGTGCAAAAGATTTCATTAAAAAGGATTTTATTCAGGTTAACGCTGATCTGGTTTTTGAAGCTGAACTCATTGAAGAGTTAATGAAAAAAAAAGAAAATGTTCTTGTTTTAAGGGAAGCAGAAAACGCAGAAGGAAAGGGTTTAGTTGAAGTTCAGGGAAAAAAAGTGAAAAAAATAATTGAAAAGCCTTCAGAAGAACAGGAAAAAGAAATCAGGAAAAAAAAGCCGGAAACAATAAACGAAAAAACAGGAAAGGAACCTGAAAAAGAATTTAAGGAAAACTTTGTGAACTGCGGAATCTATAAATTCACCCCGGAAATTTTTCCTGCAATAGAAAAAATTTCTTTGAGTTCAAGGAATGAACTTGAATTAACTGATGCAATCAACCTGCTTGCAGAACAGGGAAAAGTCGAATGGATTGAAGTTAAAGGAAAATTTTTTGACATCGGGACAGAAAAAGAATTAAGG
>JBDRFE010000071.1:0-7905 GCA_043819075.1 archaeon | reverse complement strand
GCAAAAATTATCGGCGTAGTATTAGAAGACGAAAAAGTTTTGGGCACAGCACATTTAGCAATAGGAAACAATACTTCAATGACAGGCGGGACAACTTACTCTGAAATCCACTTGGATGGAGTATTTACTAAACCAACCATCTGGTTAGACGGAAAACTGTTCATGGAAAAAGGAAAAATTTTAATCTGAACAAAAAAACCAAAACAAAAACTATTTACAGGTTTCCGATTGCATCCAAAAGCTTTTTGTGGCCTTTAACTAATTTGTTGAATTCCTCTAATTCTTCTGAAACAATTTTATGCCTAGATTTAGCCATAAAATAATAATAAAACGCAAAACACTTAATAATATCAGAAACACAATATCAGATAATATCAGGCAAACCAAGCAACAAAAACTATTAATACAATTTGAGTGTTACTTTTAACTGATGAACATGAAAACAAAAAACTCTCCGTTGAAAAAATCTTTGATTGGACTGGAAACAGAATTCTTTTTATTGAATGAAAACGGTTTCATGGTATCCAAAGCAGATGAAATACTTGAATCAATGAAAAAAACAAATTCTTCTGTAATAAAAGAATGCGCTAAAAACATGATAGAGTTAGGGGTTTTTCCTTCAGAAAAAATCTACAAGATTTCAATGAACTATTTGGATGAACTGCAGGAATTAATTGATTCAGCTGAAAAGCATTCACTAATGCTTTATCCTTTAGGAACTTATCCTGGCTCGTTTGAACCTGAAATGAGAAGAGAAGGCTTGTACGGAATAAAACAAAAAATTTTTGGCGAAAACAAATTCAAGATAGCCGGAAGAAACATCGGCTTTCACTTTCATTACACTCTTCCAAGAGGAGTCTTTGACAAGAAAACAAAAGAATTAAAGCAGACAAAAAAATCAAAGATAACCGAAAGCATGGTTAATGCATTTAATTTAATGCTTGCAGTTGACCCTGTAATGGCTACATTGCTTCAGTCCTCTCCGTTTTATCAGGGAAAATATTACGGAAAAGACTCCAGAATGATCTGGTATAGAGGAGGAAAACTGCTTCAGAACCCGGACGGATTATATGCTAACATGAATGAAATAGGGCAACTGCCTTCATACATTCATACAGGAACAGACTTAATTGCAAGAACAGAAAACACTTTCAAGGCATGGGAAAAAGAATTAATTAAAGCAGAAATACCAAAAAAAAGAATGAAAGAATATTCCGGAAAACTTGCTGTAGGCTGGCCGCCGTTAAAAATTAATTTGCATGGAACACTAGAACAAAGGGGAATGGACATGAATCACCCAAAATACATTTTAGGCGCATCAGTTCTGATTTCAGCTGTGTTAAGGGAAATCTTTCAGGAATTTTTAGAGGTTAAACCATCAGACTTTGGAATGCATGACCCATTCAAATTAGAAGGCAATACAATTCATATTGCCCCAAACACTATTGTAAGAGAAAAATTACAGCTTCTTTCAGCCAAAAAAGGGCTTGAATCAAAGGAAATAAAAAAACACATTAAAGGCTTTGTTAAATTAAGCAAAAACTTTATGTTACCAGAAGAAAAAAAAGCAGTCAAGCCATTAATGAACATAATTGAAAGAAATGCAACTGTATCTGATGTATGGATTAAAAGAGTCAAAAAAGCAGGTTTTTCTTTAAACGAAATTGTGCCAAATGACTTGTTTGCTGAAATGGCGTTAAAGAGCTGCAGGCAGTTAAAAAAATCCATGGATAAAACAAAAAGGACTTTTGAAGCAATAATTTAAGAGAAAAGCCAAAAACAACTCTTTTTTATTACTTTTTTTTCACAAATATAAAGAAAGGGAGTGAGAAAATGAAGTTTTCTGATTATAAGGATGACACCCTTTCACTGACATTTGATGACATACTTTTATTGCCGGGTTACTCTGAAGTAATTCCAAAAGACGTTGATTTAAGGACCAAGCTTACAAACAAAATTTTTTTAAATATTCCATTAGTTAGTGCTGCAATGGATACAGTAACTGAAAGCGCTACAGCAAAAGTAATGGCAATCCAAGGAGGCATTGGAATAATCCACAAAAACATGACTCCGGAACAGCAGGCAGACGAAGTAATGAAAGTCAAGAGATCAGAGTACTGGATGGTTTCAAATCCAATAACAGTTGGGCCTGATGACACATTAAAAAAAGTTTTTGCTTTAATGGAAAAATATGACATAAAAACTTTTCCGGTTACAGTTGGAAAAAAATTAGTGGGAATAATAACCAAAAGAGACACTAGATTCGGAAAAGAAGAAACAAAAGTAAAAGAAGTAATGACAACAAAATTAATTACAACAACTAATTCAGAAGACATTGACCAGGCAAAAAAAACCCTGCACAAAAACAGAATAGAAAAGCTTCCAATAGTGAACAAAAAAAACGAGTTAATCGGATTAATTACAATAAAAGACATTGAAAACAAAGAAAAACAGCCTTTAGCAAACAAGGATTCAAGCGGAAGGCTGGTTGTCGGAGCAGCAGTAAGCACTAAAGACAAAAAAAGAATTGAATTATTAGTTAAAGCAGAAACAGATGTAATAGTAGTTGATACCGCGCATGGCCACTCAAAAAATGTTATTGAAACAGTAAAGCAAATAAAAAAAGAATTTGATGTACAAGTAATTGCAGGAAACATTGGGACAAAAAAAGCCGCTGAAGCATTGATTGCAGCCGGAGCAGACGCAATAAAGGTTGGCATTGGACCCGGAAGCATTTGCACTACAAGAATTGTATCAGGTGTCGGAGTGCCGCAATTAACTGCAATAATTGAAGCAGCAAAAGCCTGCACTAAAACAGGAATTCCATTGATTTCAGACGGAGGAATAAAATACTCCGGAGACATTACAAAAGCATTAGCTGCTGGAGCAGATTCAGTCATGCTAGGAGGACTGCTTGCAGGAACAGAAGAAACACCAGGAAAAACAATTTTCATGTACAGCAGAAGATTCAAGCAATACCGTGGAATGGGTTCTGTTTCAGCAATGGAATTAGGCGGCAAAGACCGTTACTTTCAGTCAGGAATAACTGACAGAGAAAAATTTGTGCCAGAAGGAATTGAAGGAATAGTTCCATTCAAAGGAAAATTAAGCGAAGTAATTTATCAGTTAATGGGCGGAATAAAATCCGGCATGGGATACTGTGGAGCAAAAAACATTGCTGAACTCAAAACAAAAGCAGAATTCACTAAAATAAGTTATGCAAGCTTACAGGAAAGCCATCCACACGACATTACAATAACAGAAGAAGCGCCAAATTATTCTAGAATGTAAAAAAATTATCAGAGTACAGTTAAGGTTCCGAATTTTCCTGTACTCAACTGCTTTTCGCCTTTATACTCTGAAACATAACCATTTTCTATTTTAATTTTTTTTCCTTCTTCAACCTGGTCAATCTGGTCATTCCATAAACTGATTTTAATTTCCCCTGAATCATCTTTTCCAGCAGCATTGCATACTCTGCCTGACGCTCTAGGAGTATCAAAATTTCTTATTTCTCCTTTGCTTACAATTTCTAGTTCAATGTCAATTTTTCCTTGACCTGATTTTAAATCTTTTACTTTCATTCAATCGCCCCACAAAAAAATAAAATTTCTCCCAGTATCTTTTACAACAAAAAAACTTTTAAAACCACTGCCCCTCAACTGCCTCTGTCAGTTGACACCAGTGCACAGCGTAAAGCTGTGCTAGCACGCCTTTACGGCGTGCCTCGCTGCAACCAGCCGAAACTGGTTCAGGGCATATGTTTCGCTCAGTCCAGCTGTCTGGGCAGTTGAATATTAATGCCCTGTTGGAAACAGGGCGACATATTTCGGTTCTCGCGCTCGAAAGCGCGAAACGCAAGGGACGAGATTCGAACTCGTGCATCCTTTCGGATACGAGCTAGCCGCAAAAACTTTTTCGCAAAAAGTTTTATCAAAACTGCCTTTTTACAAAAAAGGCAAGTTGCCAAAAAAGTGTCCGCAAACGGACTAGCGCAACAAAAGTTGCGCACTTTTTTGTTAAACCTTTTGAAAAAGGTTGTAGCAGGCTCGCGCATTAAACCACTCTGCCACCCTTGCAAACGTTTCGCTGTTTGAGCACGAAGCACTATCTTCGCTTGCGCTCGATAGAGCGTGCTTTGCATTAAGCAATAAGCTGCACAATAATAATTAATGCAGAAGAAAATTTAATAAAAGAATTATAAGCATTATAATGGTCTTCTTGGCTTTCTATGCCTTGCCGGGCTTATGTTAAGCGGTTTTTTTGCAGGACTTCTTTTAACCTGTTTAGGGCCTTTAGGAAGAACCATGTCAAGTAATTCTTCTCTGAACCTGATGTGTCCTTCAGCATTTATTTGATTAATAAGCCTGTGAAGCAAAACATTGTTTGCCAAACCAGATTTAGGGTTAATTATTACCTGCCTGATTACCTGAAACCTTGAAGCAATGCTTTTCATTCCTTCAAAATATTGTTTCATTTCAGCTTGTTTTCCAGAAAATCTTTTTTCAGCCAAAGCATTAACTTTAGCTAAAAAGCCTTCATCAAGCATTTTTCCTTTAAAATAATTCCTGATAAGCTGTAAATCCTCTGGAGTTAAACCTATTGTTTTAGCCATAATTTAAATTAGTTTGCTTGTCCTTTTATTTTTTTTGGTTGCAAAAAAAAATTTAATAAAAGAATTATAACCATGAAATACTCTTGTTTTTTTTCTATTTAAACTTTGGTTTGAGAATAAAGCACTTTAAAAGCTTTTTTTGGCAAGTTTTAATTTGATTCAGCAGGACTGAACCAGAGGAATTCATTCCTCGTTTTCGCAAGCATTGGAATGTTTCATTCCAATTGCCTTAGCACTTTGCTTGCAAAGGCTTGAAGTGAAGTCGTGCACGCTTGTGAACTGAGCGTGACAGTTCTGCAGGAGTAGCGAAGCGGTCAAACGCGCAGGACTCAAGAAAACTTTTTAGAAAAAAGTTTTATCAAAAAATCATCAAAAAACGTTTTCACTTAGTGAAAACATCAAACAAGTTTTAAGAAATCCTGTGACTTAGTGTCTTCGGGGGTTCGAATCCTCCCTCCTGCAATCAGAACCTACGGTTCGCTACCTCCCTTAACATGCGTGTACTACCTTCGCTTTCAGCTTGATAGAGCTGTAAAATAAATATTAATGCTCTATCATAGATAGAGCGACATATTTCGTGGCTCGCGAACGAAACCGCGGCACAGTTTCGGCTGTGCGCTACGAGGCACGATTGAAAATCGTGCTAGCGCCACTTTATGTGGTGCGCCTTTTCTTTCTTTGGGCACTACTAAAACTTTTATGTGTCAGCATTTTTGATACAACTTTTCTTAAAAGTTGTTTTTAGTGTGCACTTAATTCCTTTGGAATTAGGTTGCAACTTGAACTTTCTTTCTTTTCGGAAAAGAAAGAAAGGGCAGAAAGATTAATATTCTTTAACGCTGTTTTTATTTCATGGCTGATTTGGCTTCATTCATTAAAATTATTCTGCCTGAATTAACTGCAAAAGGCCCTGAATTAATGATTTTCACTTTATCTATTGTATTTTATGGAGTGCTGATTTTTGAGTTTTATCATTTTGTTGCCAAAAGAGATGTGTTTGGCTTTGACATAGAAAAATACAAGAGAGGCAGTGAAGGGTTTTTTTCAACTGTATTCAATAAACTGCTTGGAATCATAAAATACGGAGCTGTTTTCCCGTTTTTTGTTTTTATCTGGTTTGCAGGGTTTGCACTATTACTGTTTTTCATGGCAAAAAACATTCCAAGTATTTCAGAAATACTGAAAATTTCTGTTGCATTTGTTGCAGCAATAAGGGTTGCCAGTTACTATAATGACAGTTTAAGCCAAGACATGGCAAAACTGATTCCATTTGCTTTATTGGGTGTGGCTTTAATTGAACCCAATTTTTTTTCCCTTGAATTATTCCAGCAAAGGCTTGATTCAATTCCATCTTTTATAACAGAAATAATGACTTACTTTTCTTTTATTGTAATACTTGAATGGGTTTTAAGGATTCTTCTTTCACTGAAATTCATGGTTCTAGGAATAAACAAAAAAGAAATAGTGAAAGAAGAATTAAAAGAACAAATAGAAGAAATCGTCAACGAAAAATGAAGGCTGGTTTTTTTGCAGGAAAAAATTAAGTTAAAAAAAGAGTTAGGGTTAACTGAAGCAGTTTTATGCGGAATAGGAATAATTCTTGGAGCAGGAATTTATGTTATTATTGGCCCTGCAGCAGGCTTGGCTGGAAACGCGTTATGGCTTTCTTTTCTGCTTGCAAGCACTGTGGCAGCCTTTACTGGATTAAGTTATGCTGAATTATCTTCAATGTATCCAAAAGCCGGAGCAGAATTTGAGTACACTAAAAATGCTTTTGGAAGAAGAATCGGGTTTTTTGTCGGCTGGATGACAATTATTGCAGGAGTTGTTTCTGCTTCAGCTGTTGCATTAGGTTTTGCAGGATACTTATTCAACTTAAGCCCTTTAATCGGGTTGCCGCAGATTCCGGTTGTTGCAGCAGCAATTTTATTGATTATTTTGTGTTCTTTTGTTGTTTTTATCGGAATAAAACAGTCTGCGTGGATTGCAATTGTTTTCACTTTAATTGAAGCATTTGGATTAATTTTAATTATTTTTATTGCTTTTCCTTCAATTGGTTCAGTGGATTTAATGCAAATGCCTTTGGGTTTTGCCGGAGTAATGAGTGGAGCAGCATTAATCTTTTTTGCTTTTATAGGCTTTGAAGAAATGGTGAGAATGAGTGAAGAAACAAAGAACGCGGAAAAAGTTATTCCAAAAGCATTGATTATAGCAATAATAATTACTTCAGTGATTTATGTTTTAGTAGGAGTTTGTGCTGTAAGCGCTGTTCCGTGGGAAAAACTGGCTGAATCGCCTGCACCTTTAGCGCTGGTTGCAGAAAAATTTTTAGGGAACCCTGGCTTGTTATTGCTTTCAGTTATTGCATTGTTTTCAACATCAAATACTGTTTTGCTGATTTTGTTGGCTGCTTCAAGAGTAGTATATGGAATAGGCGAAGACAAAGAGTTCCCGCATATTGTTGCAAAAATCCATCCAAAAACAAGGACACCATATATTGCAATAATTCTTGTAATGATAATGGCAGCAGCTTTTGCTTTAATTCAAGACATTTCTTTTATTGCAAACGCAACAGACTTTGTTTTATTCCTGATTTTTATTGCAATAAATCTTGCAGTAATTTTTTTAAGAAAAAAAGCTCCTGAAGCGCCAAGGGCTTTTAAGATTCCGTTAAATTACAAAAACCTTCCAATAACAGCTTTTCTTGGAATAATTTCTTGTATTGCTTTAATCACTCACATTGAATTAAGCGTTATTGTTCTGGGAATAGGAATGACTGCTTTGGGGCCGATTTTTTATGAAGCCGCACACAGGATTCACAGAAAAAAAATTTCAGCTTAAACTGAAATTGATATGATTTTAATTCTTTCGCTGAAACAATTGAATGCCTTTTTTGATTTTTTTATTAGATAGTGAACTGAATCCGGGATAAAAATGATTACTGCAATGGAAATACTTTCAGGAATGGAAATATTGTTTCCAGTTGTTGTTTCAGTTACTGTTTTAGTCATAGCTTTTCTTGCATTTGAGTTAATAATAAAAATAACTAAAGCCAGGCTGCTGCAAAAAGCAACAACAAGAACCCAGATAACAAACATTGAATTGTTTTCAAAAATCCTAAAATATTCTGCAATAATTCTGCTGATTGTTTTTGCTGTTTTCACTTACTTTGGTTCAGGTTCATGGGCAGGGCTGGGAATCTGGGTTGGATTGCTTTCAGCTGCAATAGGTTTTGCATTACAGAAGCCGATTGCAGGAATAGCTGCTTGGATGATGATGATAACAAAAAG
>JBDRFE010000070.1:0-6922 GCA_043819075.1 archaeon | reverse complement strand
ACAAAGAAACTGTTTTTGAAACAATAAAAATAGCAAAAGAAAATGGATTGCTTTTCCATGATGCACTAATTGCATCAACTTGTAAGCTAAACAATATAAAAAATATTTTGACAAATGACAAGGATTTTGAAAGAATAGAATCCCTTAACATAATTAAAGTTAACTGACTTTGAAAAGAAAACATTAAAAACAGTTTAGTATATACATGTATATACTATGATTAAGATGATTAATGTTGCAGAAGAGATTGAAAAAGAAGTTGTGGCTTTTGGAAACGGAAGCATTGTTTATACCCCTAAAAAATGGATTGGAAAAAAAGTTCTGGTAGTATTGGAAGAAAAGCCATTGGATATTGAAGGCGAAACAATGGAAATATTAAAGCCTTTTCTGAAAGACATTCAGGGAGTTTTTTTATATGGAAGCTTTGCAAGAAAAGAGCAGACAGAAAAATCCGATGTTGACTTGCTGGTTATCTCAGATAAAAAACTTGATTTGAAAAGAAAAGGAAGATTTGATTTTCTGGTTAAAAGCAAAGAAGATTTTGTTAAAGAAATGAAAAAAGATTCAACTCTTTTTTTGCATCAGATTTTAAACGAAGCAAAACCTGTTTTTAATAAATCCCTTTTAGAAGAATTAAAAAAAGAAGAAATTAAACCTGATTTTAAGGAATTCTTTAACAGCACTTTAACTGCCTTTGGAAATATAAAGGATTTGATTGAAGCAGAAGAAAAACAGGGAAAAAAGCATTTGGATTCAACAGCAGTGATTTATTCTTTGATTTTGAGGTTAAGAGGGCTTTATTTAATTCAGTGTTTTCTGAAAAACAGGGAGTTTTCAAACAAGAAATTCAATGAATTAATTAAAAGTCAGGGTTTTGAAAGTGAAACAGTCGCTGATTTTTTTGATGTTTACAGGGAGGAAAGAGACGAAAAAAAAGTAAATATCAGGGTTTCTTTAGATGAAACAAAAAAATTATTTGAAGCCGCAAAAATAGAATTCCTGAAAACAGAAGAAATGATTAAAAATGAGCAAAAAGAAATACATAAAAGCAATTGAATCCTTTGACAAGAGGATTCTAGAACACAAAGAAAAACAGAAAACAACAAAAAATACTGAATTGTTTGGTTACTGGGAAAAAGAAATAAAGAAATTTGAAAAAGAGAAAAAGAAGAAACAAAAATGGCTTTAAAACAGATTATTTTATCATACTTTGTATGAGTGATGTGTGTTTTAAAAGTTCACGGAGTAAATATTTTTAATGGAAAAGAATTCTTTTTATTCAGAAAAAGAAGTGGAAAAAGAAGCAGAAAGATTATATGAAAAACTGCGAAAAGTAAAGTTTTCAAAAGAAGAATGCATTGCTTTGGCTCCGCTTACCTTAGAAATTAATAAATTGAAAAAAGAAAAAAACGCAGTTATTCTTGCGCATAGTTACCAGACTCCAGATATTATTTATGGAGTAGCAGATTTTGTCGGAGATTCACTTGAACTGAGTAGGCAGGCGGCAGAAACTGAAGCTGAAATAATTGTTTTTGGTGGAGTAAAGTTTATGGCAGAAACAGCAAAAATTTTGTCTCCAAAAAAAACTGTTTTGCTTCCATCAACTGAAGCGGGTTGTTCTTTATCAGAATCAATTACTGCAAAAGATGTCAGGAAATTGAAAAAAGAAAATCCTGGCGTTCCTATAGTATGTTATGTTAATACTTCAGCTGAAGTTAAAGCTGAATGTAATGCTTGTTGTACTTCAGCTAATGCATTAAAAGTAGTTGAAAGTTTTAAAGAAAAAAAAGTGATTTTTTTGCCTGATAAATTAATGGCAGAAAATATTCAAAATCAAACAAATAAGAAAATTATTTCTTGGAACGGATTGTGTGTAGTTCATAAAGAATTTAGTGTAAAGGATATTGAGGAAGTGAAAAGAAAGTATCCTGATGTAAAGGTTTTGGTTCATACGGAGTGTTCTCCTTTGGTAGTGGATTTAGCTGATTATGCAGGGGGAACAGCCGGAATGGTTGAATATGCTATAACTCATTCAGATGAAAATTTTATGATGGTAACTGAATGCGGGTTAACAGAAAGAATGAAAGTAGAGTTAACAGGAAAAAAATTTGTTGGGTTATGTGAATTATGCCCTTATATGAAAAAAAATAATTTAGAACTTATTTTACAGGTTTTAAAAAAGCCGGAAAAAGAGCAGATAATTGAATTAGATGAAGAAACAAGAATCAAAGCAAAAAAAGCAATTGGTTATATGATGGAAATCAAATAGTTTTTGATAAAGCTTTTTCTAAAAGGGTTACTTAAATGCTCTTGCCACAATTAATGGAAAAACAAGTGTTGCATCAGCAAAAACTTTTATTCTGTCTGCTTCAGGTTTTATTTTTCCCCATGAAACTGCTTCTTCGGGTAATGCGCCTGAATCACAGCCATTGTATTCTGGTTCAGTGTTAATATATACTGCAAATTCTGCTCCGTCCCTAAACAAATTAGCATTGCATACATGGTGTTTTACTATTCCTGCACCTAAAAGAATTATGCCTGTTTTTTCTGCTGCAATTGCAAGATTGTTTAATTTCACTAAGTCTGAAGTTGAATCAATTGCAAAATCCTTTCTTTTCTGTTTAAAAAAATAAATGTTGTCGCCTATTGCGCCGTCGGTTATTGCAGGGCAGAAAACAGGAATATTATTTTTTGTTGCCCAATAATAAATTGATTTTTCATCATTAAATTTTTTTCCTAATTCAAAAATTATTTCGCTTGGAGTGAAAATTTTGTCTTCTTTTTTCTGCAATTCATAAATTTTTTCCCAAAATTTATTTAGAATTTTTTCTAATTCAATATAACCGTTATTTGAAACAAAAACATTTCCTATTCTGTTGATTGCATTTTCTCTTAGTTCTTTGCCTGAAGCATGAAATTCTCCTAAATAAAAAGGTTGGATTGTCTTGATTAAGTCTTCTTCTATGCCTCCTGTGGTTGTAACAAGAACATCAACAAACTTGTTTTTTACCAGAAAAGCAATAATTTCCCTTAAGCCGGAAGAAACCATGTTAGAAGAAAAAGCCAGAAAAATAACTGCTTTTTCTTTTCTCATTTTCTGGATTATTTTAACTGCTTTGCCTAAATTTGATGCCTGAAAGCCAATGTTTTCATAAGAATCAATCAGTTCATTCAAAGAAAGATTTTTGCTGAAATCAGGGCCTTTAACTACAGGCAAATTACTTAAAAAAGAATTTTCAGCTTTCTTTAACACTGCATTTCTTGCAATCTTTTCTTCTTTAATCAAAAAAAACACCTAAAAAAATAAATCTAAACAAATAGTTAATTATATAGAAATAAACAAAAACATTTAAAATTTGATTTAAGGTATAGGTTTTAAGAACAAAAAAGGGGGAATTAAATGCATTTAAGAAGCTTAAATGACTTAACAAAAAAAGAATTAACTGAAATAATAGATAAATCAGCTGAAATCAAAGCTGAACCGGAAAAATTTGAAAAAGAAATGAAAGGAAAAACACTATTAATGTTATTTGAAAAACCTTCTTTAAGAACAAGAGTGTCATTTGAAACAGGAATGACAAGAATGGGAGGCCACGCAATATTTTATTCAATAAAAGATTCCCCTTTAGGAAAAAAAGAATCAATTGAAGACACAGCAAAAACAGCTTCAAGATATGTTGACATAATAATGGCTCGATTATTCAAACAAGAAGATATGGATTCATTGGCAGAAAACGCTGAAGTTCCAGTAATTAATGCATTAACAAACAAATATCATCCCTGCCAGATAGTAGCTGATTTACTTACAATAAAAGAAAAAAAAGGAAAACTAAAAGGAATCAAATTAGCTTATTTAGGGGACAGCAACAACAATGTAACTCATTCATTATTGCTTGGATGTTCAATGGTTGGAATGGATATTACTATTGGCTGTCCTGAAGGAAAAGAATATGAACCACAAAAAGACGTAATAGAAAAAGCCAAAAAAAATGCAGAAGAAACAGGAGCAAAAGTAGAAGTAGTTAATGATGCAGGAAAAGCAGTTGAAAACGCTGATGTAGTTTATACTGATTCTTGGATGTCATATCATATTGCAGAAACAGAAAAAGAAGCAAGAATTAAAATCTTCATGCCGTTTCAGGTAAATGAAGAATTAATGAGCAAAGCAAAAGAAGATGCAATTTTTATGAATTGCTTGCCTGCAATAAGGGGAATGGAACAAACAGCAGATGTAATTGACGGAAAACAGTCAGTGGTATTTGATGAAGCAGAAAACAGGTTGCATACACAAAACGCAATAATGCTTTATTTAATGAAAAAATAAAAAAAGAAAAAGGATGGTTTTAATTCCATCCATCTTTTGTTTTATATACTTGAACACATTACTTGAACTGGATAAGTTTCCGCTATAATGCATTCAGTTCCTGAAGCACAATCAACAAAATCGCATGGATTTAAAGTTGAATCAGGATAACATTTTAATGCAATTATTGGAAAGCTAGCGCATTCAAATCCTTCAGGACAAGAATTTTCTGCATCACAAGAAGTTGCTGGAAAAAAACTTGAATCATCGACTTCAGTGTAATTCAAAGTACAGGTTTCTGCCAAAGCACATAATTCATCTATTCCAGGAACTTGCCCGCAATTTTTTATTATTTTAGCTAAAAAATCACTTACACAAAAGTCATCTAAAGTTGTATAATCGGAATATTCTCCTTCAACACAATCTTCTGGACAATTGCATGAATCTTCTCTTTCATCACAGGTTCCGTTGCCACAATTAATGCAGGTGCCGACAGGACTGCCTGCTTCCAATCCAGTTTCATAACAGTTTCCTGCAACAGAAATTCTTGTATCAAAACCTGAATCCCATTCAGTTAATCCAGCACAGCATTCTGAAGGATAATCTTCTGTATAAACTTTAGAAAATCTTTCCCCTTCTTCTGCACAAGCATTAGGATCTATCTTTACTCTCTGAACACATTTGTTGTTGACGCAGTCAATGGTTAAACCAGCTGAAATTCCTGCACAAAAATCAGGGCATTGAATCTCTGTATCAACATACTCTTTGTTTCCAAAAAAACATTTTTCTGTTCCTTTACGGACACCACAGGCACAATCAGCTCTTTCCCCACAGTATTTTTCTTTGTCAAGATTCTGGTTTCTTTCCCTGAATTCTTTTTCAGTTAATAACTTTATTACTGGCTTTAATTTATAGCCATTCCCTGATTGAATTACTGACTCAGGAGAAAAATCAATTATTAATTCAGTTGTTTCATCTTCTTTTATTTCAAAAGTGCTGACTAATTTTATTTTCTCTGAAGAAACTTCAACATCAAATTCTTCTCCGTTAATTACAGCTTTAACTTCTTTTACCATTAATCTGATTTGAGTATATTTTCCTGCACTTAATTCTTTTTCTCCTATAATTTCTTTTAATCCCTGAGTTGAATCCAAAGCCATTAAATCAAAAGTTCTTTCTTCTGAAGAAAACAAAATCCATCCTGAATCAGCAAAAGATCCCTCAGAATTATTATCTGAATTTTGGTCATCAACCACAGTTAAAACACTGTGGACTTCAACAGAAAAAATAGTTACATGCAATTCTTCTAAACCATCAACTTTCTTGTCGGTAATGCTTAAACTTAATTTACCAGTTTTTTCTAATGGGTTTGGTTCAGGAGGAACAATACATCCTGCAAAAAACAAAACCAAAAAAATTAATCCAATAAATAAAACTTTTTTCATTAACTCACCTCAAACTCCTGCAAAATTATTATAAAATACACAATATTAGTCTTCTTTCTTATTTAAAAAGATTCCAGAATTATTAGGCAAAAAACAGAAAAAAACGCATTAAAAAGCATTAAAAACTGCTTTTTTCATTAATATATTGGGGTAGTGGAAGACCGGCTGACGGTAGTCGGAACAAGGCATGACAGGCCCATGCAAAGCATGATCCAACGTACTGCCGGCGTTCCGGCAGCTGAGGAAAGTCCGCTCACTCACTTCATCAAAAAAAAAAACCTGAGAAGGTTTCCTAAAGAGCAGAAACGATACCACTCAAAAATTACAATGAACTAAAGTGAGATTTTTTGAGAAAGGATGAAACGTGCTTTAGGTTAAACTGAATTGAAATAAGTTCAGGGAGTGCAAGTCTTTAAGACGCTAAGGTGAATGCTGGTAAAACAAAAAGCGGCTTACTCTCCACAACCCCAACAACTGTTTCGGCAGTTGAGTGCGACGTGCTATCTTCGATAGCACTGCAATAACCCTGTTTATCAGAAATCGCGAACCAACAAATTTAATTACTTTTACTGCTTTTATTATTCAGGCGAAATAAATGAGCGTGTCAAAAAAAGAGTTAAGAGAAAAATTCAGCAAAGAATGGAAAACACATTACAACCTTGATTTCTTTAAAGAAAAAGGTTTTATCAGAAAACAATGCAAGAATTGCGGAGTAAATTTCTGGACAATAGATAATGCAAGAAAAACCTGTGCTGATGCAAGCTGTGTTGGCTATGAATTTATCGGGCAAGCAACAAAAAAACTGAATTACACTGAAACATGGAAAGAAATAGAAAAATACTTCGCAAGACATGGCCATAATTCAATTAAAAGATATCCCACTGTAAGCAGATGGCGGGATGACTTATATTTTACTAATGCATCAATAATTGATTTCCAGCCATATGTAGTTAACGGAGAAGTTGAGCCACCGGCAAATCCATTGATTGTCCCACAAACAAGCATTAGGTTTGGAGACGTAAATAATGTAGGGGTAACAGGAAGACATTACACTTGTTTTGTGATGTTTGGACAGCATGCATTTAATACAAAAAAAACTGGTTTGTTTTACTGGAAAGAAGAAGCAATAAGACACAATTATGATTATGTAATTAGAGTTTTAGGAGTAAAAGAA
>JBDRFE010000069.1:0-14923 GCA_043819075.1 archaeon | reverse complement strand
AATGATTCTTGTTCTTGTGCAATTAAGTCTTTGTCTAGTGAGGCATGCAGTTTTTCCTGCAAAAACAGTTCATTTGCATGGTCAAACCCAATGTCTGCTCCTTCAAAAATAATGTTTCCATTAAATTCCTGCAGCAATTGCATGTCATTTTCATCTATTACAGTATTCCAGTAATTTCCTGCACTCCAGATAACTATTTCAAATTCATTCAAGTGCTCTAATAAAGGAACACCTTTTTCTTTTTCACTCCAAACCTCAAAACAATAACCATTGTTTTTTAATATTTCTTCTATTGCAGAAACACTGCTTGGATTGTCAGTTGAATAATTCTCTGAATCATTGTCGTTTACCACAAGAATATTTGATTTACTGCATATATAATTCTCTTTTGAAAGGCTGTTGTTTGAATAATCTGCTTCTAAAACAGTTTGCTCTGGATTAACTTTTACTTCAATTAAATTAACTCCGTTTTTTTTGCTTGTGGTTGCAGTAACTGTTTTTGTTTCTCTTGAATTAACTGTAATCGTTTTTTCAGAAACTTTTGTGCCATTATAAAACACTTGAATCAAAGCATTTTCTGCTTTAGAGCCGCCAATGTTCTGGATTTCTGCATTAATTACTGTATTGCTTGCATTAGAAGATGAAACAGATTTTACTGTCAAGTCTGCGGAAAAAGGAATAAAATTAATTTGTTCTGATAAAGTGTTATTCAAATAATTTGTTTCTGTTACTTCAAAGAGAGGATTAACTGAAACCTTTATTTCGTGTTCTCCTGCAGGCAACTGCAAAGAAACTGCGCGAGTTACAGAACTGAAAACAGGAATGCTTTCAACAAACAAAGTGTTTTCTAAAACATTATCTGAATAAATGTCTGTTCTCACATTGACCGCATTAGCTGCGCCATTGTTTTCTATTTTAAGGACAATGAAATTGCTTCCTTCTATTGAAGGATAAACTTCAACCAGTTTCGGAACCAAATCTGCTTGCTCAGAATCTGTTAACATCCAGTCAAGCATATTCTGGATAAAAATTTGTTGTTTGCTTCCTAATGCCTGCAAACTGAAAGGCAAAAACAAGGTTTTTTTACTGCCTGTATTACTTGCAATTATTGCACTGCTTTTATTGCCGTCAGCATTCCATGAAGCAAGTTCAACTCCATTGTTTACTGGAATCAATGAATCAGGGAAAAGTGATAAAACTGGATTGAAATCCAAAACAGCCAGTGAATTAAATAAAGGATGGTTTCTGGTTATTTCAAGCTGGACACTTCCATTGTAATCCTTTAGTAAAAGTTCTTTGTCAAAGACTGCATTAGCAACTTTTGCCATGAATTCATCAGAAAAATGGTTGAATGCAATATCCTCTCCTTCCAGAACAATATTTGTATTTGAATCCAAAAGCAATGCAGCTGCTTCATTGCTTACGTTTTCGTTGTACCTTGTTCCTGTAAGCCAGATAATTAACTCAAAGTTCCCAAAAAAAGAAGAATCTTCAGGCAAACTGCTTTTTTTGGTGTTCAGCAATGAAACACAATAGTTTTCCAAAAAACTTGTAAACCTTTCTGGTTCACTGCTTTCATTTTCTGATACAATTAAAACATGCCTGTTATTGCAGTCCTGCACTGTAAAGCCATAATTTTCTGAAGAAGTGCATAATCCAACTGAATCGCATGCTTCTAAATAAAAATCATTTTCACCTAACAAGTTTGTTCCGTAATATGTTGCAGTTAATTTTTTTTGTGTTCCGGTTCCCCAGACAAGCTTCAAAGGGATTGTCTGGAGTTGATTGAGAGAATTTGTTAAAACAAGGTTTCCGTTGACATCACTTGTATCTTCTACTATTAATTCCATTACAGCCGGCTGGTTTTTGTTTACACTGCTTTCAAAGTTAACTGAATCAATTACTGGTTCAGTGTTATCTGTTACAGTAAAAGTTTTTTCTTTTGTGTGGTATTCTCCTTCAAAAGAAGCTATTGCAAGAATTTGTTTTGACCCAAGAGTTTCTAGGGGACCAAATAAAAAATCAACGTAGTTTTCACTGTTTGGCCCTGCAAAAACATTTTTTTCAATTGAAGCCATTAAAATGTTTTCATCAATTATCTGGGCTTCAATTATTGCATTAACATCAGAACTGCCGTTATTTTTGAATACAATTGTTGCAGAAAAATTTTCGTCAAAAGAAACATTGTTTGACGCAATTATTTGTTCAATGAATGCAGTGTTTGAATCAAATCTTATCGCACCAAAATTTTCGTTGAATTCTGTTATGTTTCCAACTTTGTTTGAAATGAAAATATCAACAGAATAAATTCCTGTGATTCCAGTGTTGCTAAAGATTCCCTGCCAGCTGTTTTGGCTTGTGTTTGTTATCTGAATTTTATATTCTGTGTTATCAGGGTCTTTTATTACTGCAAAAGCGCTTTCAATGCTGTCAGCCAAAGGAGTCAAAGAAATAATTATTTCATCATATAAATAAACTATTTCAGGTAATTCAACTTTATATTTAAGTAATTTGTTTACGTTTGGTGGAATGAATTTGCTTGCATCAATTAATCCAGAACCATATTTAATGTCTTTTCCCGGTTCGCCTAATTTTTGTGCAGTTGCTTCCAAAACATATTTTACTTCTTCTGGGGAAAGATTTTCATTTGACTGCAAAAGCAGTGCAGCTGCTCCGGCAACATGAGGTGTTGCCATGCTTGTTCCGCTATATGCTGCATAACCTTCTGGAACAGACGAATTAATGTTTACTCCGGGAGCAACCACATCTGGTTTAATGTTTTCGCTTATTGTTCCCCCGCTTGAAAAGCAAGCCCAATTGTTTTGCTTGTCTACTGCCCCCACAGTTATTGCTTCAGGAGAAATTCCGGGAGTTTCAACTCCAATGAATCCATGGCAGTTGCTTGAAGGGCATCCTGAACCACAGTTTCCAGAAGCAACTACAACTATAACACCTGCTTGAATTGCATCCTTTATAGCTGAAACAATTGGTGAATTCAGGTCAGCGTAAGGGCCTCCTAAACTCATATTTATTATGTCTGCTCCGTCATCTGTTTCGGAATTTCCGTCTGGGTCAACAGCCCAGTTAATTCCATTAATTATTTCTGATTCACTTCCATAGCCGTTGTTGTCCAGCACTTTTACGTTCAACAATAACGCTCCTGGGGCAACACCATTATATTTTCCTCCGTTTTCTGTTGTTCCGGCAATTATTCCTGCTACATGGGTTCCGTGCCCTAAAACATCTTGAGCGCTTTCTCCAGTGAAAGTGTTTTCCAGGATTATTTTTCCCTGAAGCATTGGATGAAAAGAATCAATTCCTGTGTCAAGTACAGCTATTTTTATTCCGCTTCCATTCAAATCATTTTCCCACATAAAAGGGGCATTAATTTGTGGCACGCTTTCTTCTAATGTTGCATGAAATACTCTGTCAGGCCAGGCACTTTCAACTGAGTCACTGAATACTATTTCAGGTATTTTTTCAGCAGGAATTTCTGCAGTTATTACATCTCCAATCTTGTTTTTGCTTAACACTTTTCCTCCAGCGGATTCAATTAATGCTTCCATTGAATCCAGTTCATTTTCATTTGTGGCTTTGAATAGTGTAACAGTTTTTTCTTTTGGTGCTTCACTTATTTTGTTTTGAAGGTCTTTATGTATTTTTGAATCCAGTAAATTGTTTGATGGATTATTTTGGCTGTAAACTGTTTCTTTATCAGATAAAGAATTTAACGGAATCATTGAATCATAAAATGCTGTTGCATTTAATGCACCAGCCAATAAAACCAGCAAAACCAATGCAACTGAAACATAAACTCCGGGTTTCATTCATTTTTCCTCCTTTAGTTTTTGTTTAGGAGTTTTTGTCATTTTTATGGCAAGAGCTGTTGCTAAAAGCTGAATGACTGTCCCGCGAGGATTGCTTAACTGCCCGGCAATTAATGAAGCAGCAACAAAAAAAACAATTAAACTTATTCCAAAAATGTACAAAGCTAAATACAGTTTGTTTTCTTTTGGAAATGCATTTAAAATGCTTTTTAATGCAAAGAAAACAATTGTAAAGGTGGCAGCAAAATTAATAACCGCAAAAATAATCAAAGCAAAAGCACTAATATACTCGAAAGCCATAAAACTTAGTATCCCAAGCAATACTTGTGTTGCCCCAAGAATTAGAGCGTACTTTAAGCATGACTTAAAGCTTTCTTTGCTAAGCCCAAACCAGTTTTCAAATTTTCCTGATTTCATTTTAAATCACTAGAAAACTCCACCAAGGCTTTTTTGTTTCTTTTATTTTGCCTGTTTCAGTGTTCACTTCAGCGCTTATTTCCATTTTAACTGGAATTAATGCAAGCAGTTTCCCGTTTTTTGTTCCACTTGTTTTATAGACTGTTTCTTTTTCCAGTGCCAGTAACTCAATTTCTTTTACTTCATCAATTAACCCTGAAACTCTTTCTCTTGCTGTGTCAGGCAGCAGTTTTAATTCTTTTTTTGTTCCGTTTTTTTCTATTGTTATTCCATTGCCTGTTATTTCTATTTTTTCTTTTGTTTCAGCTGTAACTCCGTTGGATTCCAAAAAAATTTTTTCTTTTGTTTTTTCTATTTTAATCTGGTTTTCTTTTTCATCCATTAAAATGAATTCTATTGTAGTTGAATCTTCTTCTTCTGTTACAGTTAATTCATTTATTTTCTGGCTTGCAGGCTGTTTTTTTGCTGTTCCTATAACACTGCCTGCGGTTGAAGGAGTGTAAGTGTTTTGGTTTGCTGTTTCTTTTTCAGTTACTGTTGCTGTTGCATTGTATTCCTGCACTTCCATTCCTGCTGCAATTATTACGTGGTTTTCTTTTGTTATTTCAATAGTGTAAATTTCTTTTTCCATTTCCTCTGAAGGAATATTTATTGTAATCTGTGGTGTAACTTCCAGCCCGCCTGAAGGCTGTATTTGGCCTGTCATTTCTGTTTCAGCTCCTGAAAAAGCCAGGCTTAAAATCAGGAAAATCAAAACAAAGTTTTTGGAATTTTTTTTATTCAAGCATTTCATGAATTGTGTCCTCCTTACATTTTAGTGCATTTTTGATAAGTTTTACTGGTTCCAGTATTTTTTTGTTTTCTTGTCGCGGAATCCATTCTATGTTTTGAATTTTTTTAGCCAATTCTTTTTTTGTGTTTTTTGAGAATTTATTGAAATCATTTATTTTGTTGATGTTTGTCAACCAATTGCCATTAGTGTTATCTATATGAAATTCCTTAACTGCTTTTTTCATGATTTTATTTGTGTCTGTTTCTCTTATAACAGAATGATAATATTCGCAACCCTCTTTTTTTAGTTCTTCATATAATATATTGTATGCTTCTCTTTCTCTGCTTTCAGAACTCCTCCAAGGATTAAATATAGTGTATTTTAAATCTTCTTTTTCAAACTCTTTTTTGGCAACGTCTGCCCATTTTTTATCTGCAAGTATTCCCACAGTATTTTCGTTGTCTTCCAAAAATTTTATTTGTTCGTGAAATTGCATTGAATTTAATTCCTCCAGAGGGCCGACAGAATACAAATATTCCCAAAATTTTTCTAGGTTTAGAATTCCGTTAAAGATGCATTTATTTAGCCTTCTTATAATTTCGTTTTTTAGTTTTTTGTTTTTGATGAGCCCTCTAGATAAGACAAAAAATATTTCTTCGCCGCAGTCTTTTTTTTGGCTCTTTAATATATTGCTTATTTTATTCAAAGAAAAACTGTAGGCAATTATGTTTTTGCTCACTTCAACTCCCCCCAATATTCTGGCGGCATTTTTTCATTTTTTTTCACCTTCTGTTTTCTTTCCAGTTTTTTGCTTTTCTTTTTCAACATATTTCATTGTGTTAAAGATGCTTGAAATTCCTTGTTTGCCACCTATTTTCATCAAAGACTTAAGCCCTTGTTTTGCGTCTTCACTCCAGTGCTCTATTTCTTTTTCTTTGATCATTTTTTCAGTTTCTTTATCTAATTCATGATCCATTATTTCAGAAATTCTTTCCTTTGATTTTAAATGTTCTGTAACCACTTTTTTTATTTTTTCCTTAGTTTTAGCACAATCAAAGTCTTTTCTTAGGTCTATTCCAAGTTCTATTTCAATGCATCTTCTTTTTTCTTTTTTTACTTCCTCTAATGGTTCATTAATTGAATACCATGTTTTAAAGTCTCCTCTAAAATCGTTTCCCCCTTTATGGAATACACTTTGATCCCAAAAATCTGAAATCTTTTTTTCCTCCATTAATTCTAGAAGCGCATCTGCTCCGCACATGCCAAGTTTGTGTTCCATTATTCTTTCCACCCGGATTTCGTCTTTTTCTTGTGTTGGATAAATTTCTTCCACGCTGTCTTTTCCGGGAAATTCAGCCAAATTCACATCATCATGGAATATGCCAAATGCTATGTTTTTGCCATTTAATTTTTCAACTGCTTGTTTCAGGAATGAAATAAATTCGTTGGTTACTGGTTTTTTTGGGGAATAACCATATCCAAATAAAGACTCCTCTTTTTGGCATAAAGAGGGAATGTCGCCTGGTGACGAACGAAATTTTATGGTCATTTTATTTTTTTTGTCTTGGTGCCAAGAAATTGCCCAATCTATTTTAAGCGGGTTGTATTCTCCAAAAGGAATTGCTGTTTTTTTAAAAAATTTTTTTTCTTTTATACGATTTTTTCTTGTTTCAGGCTGTTCTTCATATTGTTCATAGAATTTTTCAAATTTTTCTTTTTTGAGTTCCAGTTCTCCAGAAAGATAGTAGTGCTTGTATTTTTTTGTTTCATAGTCGTAGCTTTTTATGCCGCCAATAGTTATTCCGTAAATATATTCTTCTATTGCAAGAAACAATTCAACTGCCTCATACAAAATTTTCTTCCTTATATTATCTTGGTTGCAATCAGTTGCTTCAGTATCAAATTTTGCTGTCAAATGGTCACTCATAATATTTCCCATCCTAAAATTTTTCCCTGGTTCACTGCCTCTTGGAGAACATTGATCGCTTCTGGCAGAGGCTGGTTTTCAAACACAAATGTAATGCTTCCCCTGTTTTCAATTAATTTAGCTTTATATAATTTGTTTATCTTGCTTTTTATTTCGTATGCGGTCGGATAACTGGTTTTAAATTCTAAAATTGAATTATTTTTTCTTATGGCATCAAAATCAGTGATGTCTAAACCAGTGGCAGGATCTTTTACAACATGGCTAATTTCACTAACATCATCTATAAAACGAGTATGCGAACTGGCTTTTGCTTCAAACAAATAGCCATTTAATGAGCCTCTGGCAATGTTTGCTTGTGCGCTTTGTTCGCCGTATTTTACCACTTGATTATCTAAGTCTATAGCAGAATCATAAATCGCCTTTCTTAATTTTGTTGTATCTATTCCTTTTTTTTCCAGTTTAGTTAGTGCTTTAAAAGCTTCTTCAGCAGTATCTTCCCCCAACTCTTTTGCAATTCTTTTTGCTGCTTTCTGTCCGTCAGGAGACGACTTAACAAAGTATTCCAAGCCTTCTATTGCTTCATCACCCCATTTTGTTGTATCAAATCCAAGATTAACCGCTTTTTTAAAAACCCCTGTATTGTCAAGCCATCTGGCAAAATAATCTATTCCTTGTTTTCCGTAAGCCCATAAGTCTGTGGCAATTTTTCCTATTCCTTTGCCTATACTGTCAATTATTTTCACTGTTTTTGCTGAACTTTTTCCAACAGCAACAGCACCGTGCCCTACCATACCTAATGGAATTAAAGGTGAAGCCGCATCTCCTGCCAGCATTATTTCTTCAAACCAGCATTTTTTTGCTGTTGGACCTGCTTCTTCTCTAATAACATCAATGCAGCTTTTCATGTTTCCACTGCATTGCTTTATTGAATTAAAACAGTTTTCGTATCCGCCGCCAAATGCTTCACCGTCAACATTGTTTATGCATTTGCAGTATTCTTCTGTACTTAATCCTACAGAAATAACATCAACTGCCGCTAAAGCAACTGCAACTATCGGAACAGCTTGTGCACCAAAGTTTTTGTCAGCAGAGTTTCCTGAATCAGATATTATATAAGAAGATGATATTATTGCAGTAAAATCAACAGTTTGTTTTGGCTGATTTAAGTTAATGTATTGTGTTATTTGGTAATCTCCTGCGTAATCTGGGTTTGTCACTTTATATCTTATATCAATTCTATGGCTTCCAAAGGCAATGCCTTCAATATAAGTAAAACCAAAAGCATTGGTTAATCCTGCTTCTTTAGAGTAATCTTCATCCAAAAAAACATAAACATTGGCAACAGGATAATCGTTTGCATTATCTACATTTACTTGAATATCCCCTTTTTGTATTCCGCAAGAGCAGTCAAAGTATTCCCATGCAGTTGAATTCAGGTAAATTCCTTTTTCAGAGCAAAAACTGCTGTCAGGGCACAAAACTTTTATTGTTCTGAATCCAGGAAAAGCATAAACATCTTTTTTTCCGAAAGAATCAGTTGTTCCCTTGAATTCATTGTCCAAGTAAATTCTTGCTCCAGGCAATGCATTAAAATTGTTGTTTATGCTGTCAACGTCAATTTTAATTAATTCCTGTTGCCCTGCATTACAATAATTTTGTCTTTCAGTGCAGCCAAACTCGCACACTTCATAATAGCATACACAAGAAGGAACAGTTGAATCAAAGTAACAGGAAAACAGTCTCCAGTTATTGTTATAGCAGGTGTTATTGAATCCAGAGCAGTTAATTGAAGGATTTATATTCAATGTACCTAAATCAAGGTCTCCGAAAAAAACAAAACAAGAGTTTCCCTGCAAATCAGTTAAAGGAATCCTGTAACCTTGGATAACAACTTTTAACTGGTATTTTCCTGCATCATTGTAAATTGAAAAAAATCCAGTGGAACTTGTAGTGACATAAGCAACAAAATTATCAGAGCAATCAAATAATTCCACTCTTAACCCGCTTATAGGATTATTATCCAAATCATGGAAGTAACCGTGGATTGTTGAATCAATTTTTGGAAGGGTTCCCAAGCTAATATTGTTTCCTGTAAATAAATTGCATTCATTGTTGTCAATAATCCATTTTATTGTTCCCCAGCCAAACACTGTCTGGAATTTATAGTAATTTTTTGGCGCGCTAACAGAAAAGTTTCCTTGTAAGTCAGTGAAATCAGAATATGAATTAGAGCCAAAGCATTGAGTTAATTTGGCTTCAACTCCCTGCAAGCCGTTATTTTGGTGCCCGACAATTTGCCCTGAAACAATTGCGTTAGCGTTTATTGGAAGTGTTCCAATATTCCATTCATTCCAGTAATATAATGGGCATTCTACTTCATTAACAGTCCATTCAATTACACCCCAAGGCATGTGGGTTTTTAGCTTGTAGTTTCCTTTTAATGCCCTGAGATTAAAATAGCCATCTAAATTAGTTCTGTCTGAAATTATTACATTATCTGAACAGCTGGTTAGTTCAACTAAAATATTGTTCCAGCCGTTTCCGTATTCGTTTTTAAGGTAACCGTAATTTACTGTTTCAGTGTTTACCTGCAGGTCTCCAAGAAAGTAATCCTGTGCACTATAAGAATAGCATTCTTGTCCACTGACATTCCAAACAATTGTACCCCACCACACATCAGTTTTTAGCTTGAATGAATTTGCCGGAGCAATTATTTCCCAGTAACCATTTGATTCAGTTGTATCAGAGTATTGTGTATTGTCAGAGCAATCAGTTAATCTCATTGTTCTTCCGGGCAGGGGATTGCCGTAATGGTCTTTTAAGTAACCGTAAATTCTTGCATTTGTCGGAGGAGTATAACATGTTCCGCTGCTTTGGCAGACTTGTCCTGTCCCGCAACAATGAGATGGGTCTCCGCTTGAAGGACAACATAAATTTGTTCCTGTAGGGCAACTCCAGCACTTGTTGTTGCATTTGTATGGATAATTAACTGAGCACCCGTTTGAAAGACAGCTATCGTTTTGGGTTGTGCACATTATTGGGTTTCCGCTGTCAGGGCAGCATAATTGAGGGTAACTAGAAGAATTACAGCATCTCCAGGAACCATTACAGCATTTTCCTCCGTATAATCCAACACTAGAGCAATTACTCCAGCAGTAGCCGTCACAGTAATTAGGGTAATCCGGGTTAGTGCAGGGATTTGTTGTGCAGGTTCTAGTGCATGAAAGTGATTGATGGGCACAGTCGTAGTCGCAGTTAGAGCCGTCACAGTTATTGCATGCTCCGGATGGTTGACAGACAACTCCTTGGTCAAAGTACCCTGAAGGACAGGAACTTGGAGTGCAGGAAGATAAATGGTTTATTGAAGGGTTCACGCTAGAGCAATAGCTGCATAAAAGTGATTGAATGCCACTGCAATTTAATCCAGAGCACCCTCCAATAGATGCTTGCCCTTGACAGGAAATGTCAAGCAATGCCTGTGTTGGTGCAGGAATTTTCTGGTTTTCACTTAAAGCAGAGCATTCAGTGGAATCTTTTGAAACAGCTTGTTTTCCTTGAACACTAAAACTTTTTTTAATGCTGGTTTCCTGTATTATTGCATTAAATTCCTGTACTGTAATGTTTAGTGTTTCAAGGTTTGGCTTAAGTTCAGCTTTTATTTCTGGTTGTTTTTGGACAGTTAAACCAGAAATTTTTTGTGAATCAAATAACGGGACAATAAAGCCATTGCCTGCTGCAGTCGCTGAAACAAGAAGAAAAAAAAGCATGACTGCTGTTATTGCATTAAAGCCTGTTTTCATTGACCCCCCTTCTTAAGTTCTTTATAGATATTACAGTAATTTATTTACAAACACTATTTTATTTGTTTTTATGGCTTAAGTTAAAGGCAATCAACCAATTAGTTGAAGTTTTTGTTTGAGTTTTAGGAAAACATTTTTTTTTAACCCTTTTAAGCCTTTAAATAGGGTTGAGTTATAATGTAACCATTTATCTTCAAGCATTTAAGGCTTCTATTGAAACAAATTGGGTTTTATGCAAACTATTTAGCTTTAAGGCAAAGAAGAGAGTACTAACGCAAAGTTAAGCGGGTTGCCCAAAGTTCGCTGCTGTCTGGAAAGCCTGGCAAAAAAAGTTATGCTGATGCTCTGCCCGGTTTTTATCAGCCTAACCAGTTGATTGAAAAGTTAGGCTGATGGTTTTAAATACTTTTATCAGCCTAACTATTAGTATGGCGCTTCGCACGAAACAGGTTAAAGGCAGAAAATACTATTATTTGGACTTAAGTTATTTCATTGCAACCAAATCAAAGACTTTCAGCAAATATGTTGGCTTAAAAAAGCCGTCAAAAAGTGAGCTTGCAAGGATTGGGCAATCTTTCAGGGCTGAAATAGTTTCAAAACTTTCAGGAAAGAATTATTTCAATGAATTCATTTCCAAAGACGACCTGATAAAAGCACTGCTTTTCAGGAATGCATTTAACAAGAAGTTTGCTTCGCTTTCTGCTGTTCAAAAGCGAAAATATGAAGTTGACAGCACAATTCTTTTCACATTAACAACCTTGACTACTGAGGATGTTGATGTCAGCTTATCTGATGTCAGGCAGGCTTTTGGGAAAGAAAACCAGTTTAGCATGCGTGAGCAGGTAAGCAAAAATATGCTTAAAGCGGTTGAGTCAATAAAAGAAAAACGTGTATTGGACAAGCATTATCTGCTTGAATTGCATAATACGATTATGGCAAGCTTTGAAGGAAAAAATCCCGGAAAGATTAGAGCTGGGCAGGTTTATTTGCAAAAAAGAGACGAAAAAAATCCGTTTGGAACTGAAATTGCTTTCAGGCCACCGCATTATAGCAAGGTTAACAAATTGCTTGAATCATTTTTTGGGTGGCATAATTCAACTCAACTTAATCCGATTGAAAAAGCGGCTCAAGCGCATTACAGGCTTTACAAAATTCATCCTTTTTTGGATGGCAACAAAAGAATCTGCAGGTTGATTTTAAACAAGACGCTGATTGATGATGGGTTTCCTTTGCTTAACATTTCATCAAAAAAAGAGCAGTATTTTCAAACGCTGATTGACTCGGTTGAAAAAGATCTGCCAAAAAAATTAGCTGAATTCACGTTAAAAGAATTTTTCAGGCAAATAAAAGAGTTTTTGAAATAAGGTTTTTGCTTTTTTTTTGGTTTATATAAAACCGCCTTTAAATGCATTCATTTAGGGGTTGCCGAAAGTGTTTTATTGTAGCTGAATCAACCTATTAGTTGTGCAAGTTTTCCGTAAAAACTTTGAGGATTGTCTTCCATGATAAAATGTCCTGAATTTGGGATCCTTATTACTTGAATCCCTTCTTCTTTAAGCTTCTTTAATTGGGGGCTATTATTGTTTTCTCCAGCAAAATAAGCAAAGTTGCCTTTAGGCAGTTCGTTTAGCGGGTGTCTTTTACCAATTTCCCTGATAATTGATTCGGAATATTTTCTGATGGATTGGGGTGATGCCCCCTTAAATGTATTAGAATGCCTTGCTTCTGCTTTTTTGTTTGCAGTAGCATAATTTTTTGCTATTTCTGTCATAGTTTTAGGGTATTCCTGTCCTCTTGCATTTGCTATTTTTATGCATCTTTGGCATTCGCTTAAATCTAATGGGCTTTCAACATCAACAAAAAAATCTATTCTTTCAGGGTGTTTTTGAGCAAGTTTTCTTCCTACTATTCCTCCCATGCTGTGCCCAACTAAAGCTACTTTTTTTAGTCCATAATGATCGAGCATTGCTTTGGTTAATTCTGCAAGTTCTTCCATCGTAAACTTGAATCTTTGCGGAATTGAAGGCGGAAGCCTTGGGTTTGTTCCCTGCCCAGGAAAATCAAATAATAATATTGTGTGGCCTTTTAGTTGTTTTGATTCTAACGCTTTTCTGAAATCTGATTGAGAACAACCCAATCCAGTAAGAAAAACTATGGGTGTTTTGAATCCTTTTACAAAAGTTGAGTGTATGTTAACTTTTTGGCCATTATATTTTATTGGTGTTATTTTGCAGGGAACAGAAAAAGGTTTTCTTTTTTTCTTTCCGGCAAGTAATCTTGCCTTTGTTTTCTTTAAATGTTCCAGCATAGTTTTTTTCCTATGCTGCCCTAAATTAACTTCCCTTCTGGGATTTGATTTCATGATTTAACCTTTTTTTGTTTGTTTTTAAATTCTTTTATCTGGTTACGATAGTTCCGTCTGACGTTTTAAACTCATGTGTGCTTTGCTATGTCGGTTACTCAAGTCCCTTTTCTTGTACTGTTTAACAACATAAACAATCTTGCATTTATTCAACTTACGCACATAATAGTTAAAAATATAGGGAAACTTAAATCTGGATAAAACAGCATGGCTTTTTTTTTCACTTATAACACAATATTACTGCTGTATTGAGTTTCCTGTAAATCACATCTGTTTTGAATCCCGTTGTCTTCAAAAATTTCAGGTTGTTATTCAGGCTAGCATATTGATGGTGTTTGTCTTCAAGAGAAAATATTTTATTTTTATATTCTTCTCCTCTTTTATAAACAATGTGGTTCTCCCATTGTTCTTTCAGGAAACTGTTAATGCTGTTGTCTTCAGCCAGCATCAGATCACCCAAAATAAATACTCCTTTGCCTTTTAAGGCTTTGAATATTTTCTTATACACTTCTTGTTTTTCTTTGTCGTTTAAATGGTGAAGGACTATCGAGGACACAATCAAATCAAATTCATTATCAAAATCTATGTTAAGTACGTTATCACAAACACCTTTGTAGTCAAATTTACTGAATCTTTCATTTGTTTTTTCAACCATTTTCTTGGACAGGTCATAACCAATAATACTTGCTTTTGGGCAAGCATGCAAGATAGCCATGCTGCTGTTTCCCGTTCCTGCTCCTAAGTCAAGAACTTTAGGTGAATCGGTTTTTACAATTATTTTTGTGAGCTGTTTTATCAAGTCAAGAACGTTCTCGTAGCCTATTACTGTGCTGTTCACAAATGAATCATAGTCTTCTACTCTGTTGTCAAACAGTTTTCCTGCATCCATTTTTTCCATTTAATTACCTCCAGTTATTTAGGTTGTTTTTTGTTTTTTAAGTTTCCCTTTAATACATGACAAGTGTGCCCTATTTTCATTCCTTTTTTGTGTTCTTTCAATGCTTGGGTTGCAGTCATAGAATAATCCTTTAAACGCTTTTCCAAATAATCTGTTTTTTTGCCTGTTATAAGACTAGTTTCACCTCCTTTATTAAGAGACTTAACTGCATTTTTATAGTCATAGAAAATGAATTCATTGTTGTTTTCTTTTTCTGCTTTAGAATAACCACTAATAACTTCTCTTGTTTCTGTTTGTAGTTTTAATCCTGCACAAAGCTGTTGTTGATTAAACCCGGCTTCATCAAATAATATTTTGAAGTTTTTTGCAGGAAACCTCCCGCCTATGACCTGGATTACATTTCCGCCTGAATTTAAACATGGTTTTGTGGAATTAAGAAAATGCAGTTGCAGTTCCAAGAGATTTTTTTTTAAAATTGAAGGCACTCTGATTTTTTCTCTTGGCGTATAAAATGTTGATAACCCAAACCCATTTGTTTGGGTGTTTTTCCAAAGCGGGATATTAGGAAGATTTGCATAAATCATGTCTGCTTTTATGTTTTCTTGTTCCAGCGGTTGGCATACATCGCCTACAAAACCGTTTATGCTTACATTTGAACCTGGTTTTTTGTTTTTTTTGACATTTTTAATTGCAAGTGGCAATGTTTCAGGATCAATGTCAGTAAGATAAACTTGATTAGCTTCTTTGAATATGTAGTGTGCGCCTATGGCATCGACCCCGTTTCCAGAGCCTATTAGAGCAAGGCTATTGACTTTTTTTTCCTGGTTTTTTAAAGAATAATAATGAATTTTGAATCCAGCAAACACGTAGTATAACCAGTTGTCTTCTGTGTTTTTTTTAATTGGATACATTTTTTCATT
>JBDRFE010000068.1:0-14990 GCA_043819075.1 archaeon | reverse complement strand
CTCCGCCGAGAAAGTTAACTGGTTTGTTTGTGTCTCCCATGCCTGAAACTGTTTCAGTTTTCCAGCCTCCGTTCACAAAAGCAGATGCTACAACAGAAAAAGCAATTAAAATTACTGCTAACAATAATATTTTTTTCATTTAATCCCTCCATTGAATTTAAAATCAATATAACTGTTTATTTATAGGGAAGTTTTTCTTTTTAAATCTTTACTTGCCCCATTTTTCGTTGAAGTGATTGGAGATTGCTTCTGCTAGGCTTTTGTTGTGTAGTATTGCGAAATGGTATTGTGGTTTTTCTTCTTCAAAGCTGTTTAAGCCTAAAACAATTTTTTTGTCGTCTATTACAAAAGCGTTAAGTGAATGCACTGAATTTTTTGCCTCAATTTTTCCGTTCAAAAAGCTTTCAATTTCTTTGTTGTTTGAAATCAGCTTTACTTTGACTTTTCTTTGCACTGCTTTAGCTAATGCTTCCTGCAATAAATTTCTTTTTTCTTTTGTTTCAGTAAAGCATAAAACGCTTTTTTTTGCTTTAAGGATTTCTTGTTCTAATATCCTGTCAAAATCGTTTAAGTGTTTTACTCTTGAAACATGCTCTTTTTCTTCTTGTTTTTCGCTGAATTCAAGCAATTCCCTTAATTTAAGGGCTTTTTCTTCTATTTCATTGAATTCTTTTTTCTTTAATTCAAGCAGCCTGTCAATGATTTTATCTGATTCAATTGACTGGTATTTTTTGGGCCTTCCTTGTAGGGAAACAACTAACCCTTTTTCCTCTAATTTTTCCAGTATATCATAAACCCTTGTTTTTGGTATTTCAGATAACATGCTTGTTTCTGGGGCTTCAAGAGCGCCTTTTTGGATTAAAGAAAGCAGTGCCTTTGACTCGTATTCAGTTAAGCCAAAAGAAAGAAAATACTGGATTGTTTCAGAGTCCATTAAAATCAAGTAATGAATGCACAAACCATTATATAAATTTACTCCTTACAGTTAATTAATTAGGTTTTTTTGTTCCATTCGAGTAAATTGTCTTGGAGGACTGTTTTTTTGTTTTTTAATTCTTTGAGGTTTTTTGCTCCAGCCAAAAACATTGAAATCCTTGTTTCTTGTTTAAGGGTTTCAATTAAGTTTTCAACTTGTTTTTCGCCTTTTTTTGCTTCAATTAAAGCTGTTGCCGCTATTCCGGCTAAATCAGCGCCTAATGCAATGCTTTTGGCAATATCTAATCCGGTCCTGATTCCTCCAGAGGCAATGATTTGCTTGTTTGAAGCTTTTTTAACCAATAAAATGCTTGCTGCTGTCGGCACTCCAAACTCGCCGAATATTTCTCCTAATCTTTTCCTGTTATATAGCTGTGAATCAACTTTTACAAAAGATGTTCCTCCTTTTCCTGCTACATCAATTGCTTTTATTTTTGTTTTATCCAGTTTTTTTGCTGTTTCAAATGAAACCCCGTTGCCTACTTCTTTTACTATTGTTGGAAAAGAGCTTTCTTCTGCAAATCTTTTAATGTTTTCAAATTGATTGGAAAAGCCTGTTGTTTTTGGGTTTTGCATTAATTCTTGTGCTGCATTCAAGTGAACTGAAACAGCATCAGCTTCTATTTCTGCTGCAAGGTCATCTATTTGTTGTGTTGAATAATTTTTCAGCTGTAATGCACCAATATTTCCTTCCAAGAAAACTGTAGGGCAGTATTTTCTGAATTTAAAGAATTTTTTTTTGCTTTGTTTTTCTAATGCAACTCTCATTGACCCTAAAGAAAAGCCAATGTTTTTTGTTTCACATGCTAATGCAATGTTTTTGTTGAATGAAAAAGATTTTTCTGTTCCGCCTGTAATAGGCCTTACTGATAAAGGGAAAGAAAATTTTTTCCCAAAAAATTTTGTTGAAAAATTTATGTCGCTTAATTCAAAATCGCACAGCGCATTATGTATAAGTTCGACTTCTTCCAGCAAAGTTGTTTTTTTGTACTGCGATTCTTTTTTCATTGCAGTTTCTATATGTGAATCTTTTCTTTTTCCTGTTTTCATTTAAACCTAAATATAACTACTTCATTATTCTATTAAATTGTTTTTGTTTTTTTTACGGGTTGCCTATGGGGGCGTATGTTTCTATGTAAAATTCAAACCAATCTGAGTATTTGTCGTATTCGTTAACCCATATTGGACAGCCCTGTATTAAGTCCGGGTTTTCTAAGTAATCACAGTATTTTGTTTGCCCGCTGGTTATTGCATGCTCCATATAACATAAGTCTGCGTTTCCTGTTTCTGGTGACGGAACACATGCATATGCTTCGTAAATATCGTAGTGCCAGTTATCATAGTTGTCGTATTCACTGACCCATGTTGGGCATCCTTCTATCAGGTCTGGGTTTATCAGTTTTTCGCAGTATTTTGTGTCTTGTTCTTCTATTGCTTCTTTCATGTAACACAAGTCTTTTTCGTTTGTGTCTTCTATTTTGTTGCACCCAGGAATGCCTGGCGTAATAATTGTTTCAAAGTAATATGTGTACCATTTGTCGTAATCATCATATTCGTTTACCCATGTGGGGCATCCTGTTTTCATGTCAGGGTTTGTTATTGACTGGCATTGTGTTGCATCTTTTTTTTCTATTGCCTGTTTCATATAACATAAATCCCTGTCGTTAATGTCTGTTATGTCACTGCATTCTTTTATATTTGGCTGTGGAGGGTCAGGCGAAATTATGCATCCTGAACCCAAAACAATCAAAAACAAACTTAAAACAATTATTCCTTTGAATTTCATTTAATTCTCCCCTCTTTTGTTTTTATTAAATTAAAAGTTATTGTTAAATTAAGCCCAAATTCATATAAAAGCTTTCCTAAAAGCAGTTTTCATTTTTTTCACTTAAAGAATCCTATTGAAGCATATGCAACTACGCTTGAATAGTCTCCTGTTATTTTTCCTGAATTGCTGTAATCAATTAATTCAGCTTTTTTTATGCCTTTTGTTTTGCAGTAATTCATTAAAACTTCTATTGCAGAGTGCCCGCAGATGCTTAATCTTTCTTTTTCAACTAATTCATGGAAGGCTTTTACATCAAGTTTTTTTATTAATTCTATTGCCTTAAAATCTTTTTCTTTTGCTTTTTCTTCTGGTTCAAAGTGCGTGAAATCGCTTGAAGCAATTACAGTAAACTTTTTTCCTGTTGTTTTTTCTGCATAAATTATTGCCTGTGCCAGTTTTTCAAGTTTTTCCGGGTTTTCTGTCATTAAAGTTATCGGCACTATTTTGAAGCCCTTGAATAAATACTGCAAGAAAATCAGCTGGACTTCAATTGAATGTTCCTGTAAATGAGCAATTTCATCTTTTCTTGCTTCAGGAAAAAATTCTGTTATTTTTTCCACTGCTTCGCTGTCAACTGTTGTTGTGCCTAAAGGTGTTTCCCAGTGACCTTCAGGATAAACTGATATTTCTTCCCCATAGCCTGTGTGGTTTGGGGAAAGAATTACAACTGTTTCTGGTTTATTGAGAAGGGAATAAGACCATGCTGCTGTCTGGCCTGAATAAATTGTGCCTGCGTGCGGCGCGATTATATAATCAGTTTTTTTTGTGGTTTTTGTTTTTGAATAAAACGAGTTTAATTGTTTTTCTATTTCTTTTTTTTCTTTTGGATAAAAGCTTCCTTTTAGGATAGCATTTCTATTCATTTTTTTTCCTTTCTTTTTTTTTGCAAATCCTTTTTGATACAACTTTTTTGGAACAGCCGAAGGCGGTTTTTGATACAACTTTTGGAAAAAGTTGTTTTTGATTAAACTTTTTTAAAAGTTTACAGAATAGAGTTTCTGTTCATTTTTTTCAGTTTTCAGCCTGTTTTTTTCAGGCTTTTTTTGGTTTTTTTTTAAAAGCTGTTCTGGCTTCTTCTGAAAGATGTCGGCCTGCTGTCAGGCCTTCTTCCTCTTGTCTGCCTTCTTTTTGATTCACTGTTCCTTTTTTCTTTCATTAATTCTTCTTTGCCTTCTTTTATTTGGTATTCAAAGTCTTCTGCTGTTTTAGTGAATTCTTTTTCGCTTTTTATTTCTTTTCTTTCAAGCAATACTTTTTTTGCAACCAGCCAGTAAACTAATGCAAGGCTTTTCCTTCCCTTGTTGTTTACCGGAATAATCAAGTCAACGTCTTTTGTTGTGTTGTTTGTTGAACATAATGCTATTACCGGAATCTTTAATTTTTTTGCTTCTTTTATTGCCTGAAAGTCAGTGTCTGGTTCTGTTACAATTAATAGCCTTGGTTCAAGAAATTCTTTTCCTTCCGGGTTGGTGAATGTTCCGGGAATAAACCTTGAATAAAGTGATTTTGCGCCTGTTGTTTCTGCAAACATTTTTATCGGAGTTTTGCCGTAAAGTTTTCTTGAAACAACTACAACTTTTTCTTTTTCGTAGCCTGCAATTAATTTTGCTGCAAGATTAATTCTTTCGTCTAATGTCTGGATGTCCATTACTTTTAATCCGTCTTCCCTGCTTTTGTAAATGTATTTTTTCATTCCAAAGGTCTTGTATTTTGTTCCGATGTGTGCTCCTGTTTTAAGGTATTTTTCTGTGTCAGAGTTAACTGTTTCAGTCATTTTGTATCCCCGTGTACGCTGTACTTTGCAATGTCATCCATTAAATCAACATGGCTTAAAATCATTCTCCTGCAGCAATACCTGTTTACTCCTAAATCATCCATTACTTTTTCCGGTGTCTCGCCTTTTGTTGTTCTTTTAATGAATTCTTCGTAGTATTCGCCTACTACTTTCCCGCAGGAAAAACATCTGACTGGAATAATCATTTTTTTTCACCTCTTAGAGCTCTGTTTTTTCTTTCTTGCCTTTTTTCCTAAAGGCTTTTTTGGTTCAACCCTTCTGTGGTCATCTACAATCAATAATCTGTCATATTTAAGCATTTTTTCTTTTAATTTTTTGTCATTAGTGTATTCAACTATCGCTTTTGCTATTACGCTTCTTACTGCAACAGCCTGGCCCATGAATCCTCCGCCGTTTACATTAATTTTTATGTCTGTTTCTTTTAATGCGTCTTCTGCAAGGATTATTGGCTCCATTATCAGCTGTTTTACGTATTCTGGTTCAATGAATTCAATGCTTCTTTTGTTTATTGTTATTTTTCCTTTCCCGGTTTTTATCACTGCTCTTGCAACTGCTTCTTTTTTCTTTGCTTTAACAAGCATTCCGTATTTTTTGCTTCTTTTTGCTTTTTTTTTCTTGTTTTTTTTTCCTGCGGTTTCTGTTTCTTCGGGTGTTTCGTCTGTTTCTTCTTCTGTTTTGTTTTCTTTAAGCATTTCTTTTTTTTCTTCTTTTTCTGTTCTGGTTTCTTTGATTGTGTCTATTTCGTTTTTTTTGCTTTCTTTTTTTTCTGTCATTTAATCACCATTTTGCGCCCAAAAGTTTGCTTATTTCCCCTAACTTGACTGTTTTTTTGTTTGTCTTGTTTTCTGCTTCTTTTATTGAAACAAATTTTTCTTTGTTTAATTCAGCTGGCTCTGAAATGTATATTTTGAGCTTGTTTTCTGCTTCTTTTCCTCTTTTAGTTTTTTTCGGAAGCATTCCGGTTATTGCTTTTTTTAGCAGTGCATCTGGTTTTCTCGGGTACTTTGGGCCATATCTGGGGTTTGATTTCACTTCAGCATCTCTTTTTTTCTTGTACCTGCTTAAAATGAATTCTTTGCTTCCTGTAATCAGTATTTCTTCTGCGTTAATTATTGTTATTGTTTCTCCTTTAAGGAGTTTTTCGCTTACTGTTGATGCAAGCCTTCCCATTATAAGCCCTTTTGCGTTTATTATCATTTTTTTTCACCGTTATTTTACAATAATTAATTCTTTTGGGTTAATTTTTACTGCTTCCTCTAAATTAAATGTTTTCCCTTTTTTTTCTTTTATTTTTTCTTCTGCTTTGCCTGAGAATTCCAGTGCAGCCACGCTGATTGCTTTGGTTATTTTTCCTTTTGCAAGCACTTTTCCCGGAACAATTAATGTTTTTTCCTTGAATTGTTCTGAGAGTGTTTCCAGTCTCCACAAGTTTATGCTTGCTCTTTTCCTTCTAGGGGCAGCTATTCTGTTGGCTAAGTCTTTCCAGATTTTTTTGTTTTTTCCGTTTTTTTTCAGCAAGGAAATTATTTTTTTTGTTTTTTCTTTTGTTGGTCCTGTTCTTTTCATTTTTTTTCACTTTTTTATTTTTGATACAACTTTTCCTAAAAGTTGTTTTTGATTAAACTTTTTCAGTACGGCTTTATGCCGTGCGTTTTAGCAACTTGCCTTTTGGAAAAGGCAGTGCAGGAGGAGAGATTCGAACTCTCGAAGGCACTAAGCCACAGGATTGCTTAAATTTTTTTTGGAACCCCCAAAGCGCTGTTTTAGTTAATTTTTTGGAACAGCCGAAGGCGGTTTTTGATAAAACTTTTGGAAAAAGTTTTCTTAAGTCCTGCCCCGTTGACCGCTTGGGTACCCCTGCATGATTATATTTTGCTTAGAGCTTTTCTTAAGTCTTCTGTTTTTTCTTTCATCTCTTCTGCTGCTTGTTCAAGTATTTCTTTTGGCTCCATTCCTCCGAATGATTCAACATTTATTGTGAATGCATCTTTGCTGTAACTGTAACTCATTATTCCGGGAATCCATTTGCTGTGGGTTTTCCCTGAATCAACTATTGCTTCCATTTCTACTTTTAGTTTCTGCCCTTTTTCGAGTTTTACTATCGGAATTTTTTTGTCTGTTACCTCTATTTTTGGGTCAGTGCTTTTGATGTCTTTTGAGTAGACTGTGCATGGGCCTTCTTTTTCAACCATTAATGTTACCTTGTCTTTTTTCTTGTATGTTTTTGTGTCTGTCTGGATTGGAAGCATTCCCATTCTGTGTGCAAGCATTTCATTGAACATTATTGAAGTGTTTTCGTAAACGTTTACTATGTCAACTGCAAAGGTTTTCACGCTTGTCTTGATCATTCTTCTTATTCCGTTTACAAATGCAGGGCTTGTTCCTTTCAAAGAAAATTTTATTGTTTTGTCGCCTTTATCTATTTTTTTTATTTCCATTCAATCACCTTTATTTTTTCTTTCCTCTGAACCTCTTTTTTTTCCTGCATCCGTTGTGTGGCAGTGGTGTTACGTTTTCAATGTTCCTTATTCTTAATCCTGCTCTTGTAAGGCTTCTTATTGCTGCTTCTGCTCCTTGTCCAGGGTTTTTTGATCTTATTCCGCCTTGGCCTCTTACTTTAACTGTTATTTCTGTTATCCCTTTTTCTCTTGCTTTTTCTGCTACTATTTCTGCGACTTTCATTGCTGCATATGGAGAGCCTTCTTTGTGCTGTGCTTTTACTACTACCCCTCCAGAGCATTTTGCTATTGTTTCTTGGCCTGTAATGTCTGTTAAAAGAATTATTGTGTTGTTGTGTGATGCATAAATGTGAATTATTCCTTTTTTAGTCATTTTGTTTTCCCTTCTTCTGCTGTGCCGCTTTCTTTTTTAGTTTCTTTTTCCGCATCTGTTTCTGCAATTTTTTCTACTCTTGTTTCTTTTGCAGGTTTTTTTTCTTCGGTTTCTTCTTTTTTGTGTTCTTTTTTTTCTTCGGTTTTGCTTGGAATTTCTTTTGTGTCTGTTTCTTTTTTAACTGTTTTTTTTATTGTTTTCTTTTCTTTTACTGCTTCTTTTTTTGTTTTGTCTTTGCCTTCTTTTTCAGCGTCTTCTTTTGCGTCTGTTTTTGGCAACCTGCTTTTTTCTGAAAAAAGCGGTTTTTCTGCTTCTTTTTTTTGTTTTGGCGGTGTTATTTTCATTTCTTTTTTGTAGTAGCCTATTTTGTTTTCTTCATCTGTTTTCACAGTGTATGATGGTGTTGTAATTTTTTTTCCGTTTATTGCTATGTGCCCGTGAACAATGAACTGCCTTGCCTGTTTTGTGGTGTTTGCAAGCCCTTTTCTCCAGACTATTGTCTGCAGCCTTCTTTCAAGCAGTTCCTGTATTTTTAATCCTAAGACATCATCCAGTGAAGCGTTTTCTTTTATTAATCCGATTTTTTTCAGGCTGTCGGTTAATTCTTTTTCTCTCTGGATTCTTGTTTCCAGTTCCAGTGCAAGTAGTTTTCTTGCATTGTTTCTCTTGTTTTTAAGCATTGCTTCAATTCCCCATAATTCTTTTTTGTTTTTTAGCCCGTATGTTTTTTTTATTTCTCTTTCTTCATCTAGTCTTGTCTTATCCCATGGCTTTCTTGGCCTGATGTATTTTTTTTTCGTTTTTTTCGGGTCACCCATTTAATTCACCTATTTTTTTGCGTCTTTTTTCATTACTCCGACAACCGGCCCTTTTCCTCTGTGAGTTGATTTTGTTTTCTGGCCTCTAACCGTTAATCCCCATCCTAATCTTAATCCCCTGTAACTTTTTATTTTGCTTAATCTCTGCAGGTTTTTTCTCATCTCGAATTCCAAGTCTCCCATTATCATGTGTTTGTCTTCGCCTGTTTCGTATTCTTTTTGTTTGTTCAGGCTCCATAAAGGAACACCGAATTTTTCAGGGTGCAATACTATTTCTTCAAGTTTTTTGTCCATTGATTCTGAGAGTTCCCCTATTTTTGAATTCCATTTTATTCCTGTTTCTTTTTCAAATTTTTTTGCAATTATTTTTGCCATTCTGTGGCTTATTCCCCTTAATTCCATTAATGCTTTTGGTATCGGTGATTTCCCGTTTAAGTCTTTTGTTGCTATTCTTACAATTAATCTTAGTTCTGGCATTCAGTTACACCTTTTTCTTTTCTGCTGTCGGATACAAGTGAGTTATATTGCATCTTCTTTTTTTTACTCCTGTTCCTTCAATGAAAGCATAATTTCCTTTGACTGATGTTACAACTACTTTTTTTCCTGCTTCTCTTCCTTTTCTTTTAATGCATACTCTTCCTGGTTCAATTAAAGCCATGTTCACTGCCCCTTGTGCATTTTTTCCAAGTATTTTTTTATTATTCCAATGACACTTTCTTCGTCTAGCTTGTCTGTGTTTATCATCAAGTCATATACTTGCAGGTCATAAATGTTTATTCCATAGTTGTTCAGGAAATTTTTTTCCTGTTCTTTTTCTTTTAATTCAATGTCTTCAAGAGAGTCTCCCATTGGAATCTTTAGTTTTTCTGACATTTTTTTTGCCCTTGTTTTCTTGTATGCTTTTAAAAAAACTTTTAAGTCTGCGTTATTTATTATCCATGCTGCTAATGTATGGTCAATTATTATGTCATTATTTTTTGCTTCTTGTTCTATTATTTGTTTTATTTTTTCTGTAAAGTCTTCTTCTTGTATTTTTTCTATTGGCAGGTTTGTTTCAACTGCAATCCTTTTTTTTATTTCGTTTGCTGAAAAATACCTTAATCCTGTCTGTAATGCAAGCAGCTTGCTTAATTCTTTTGTTTCTGTTCCAGGATAGCTTGTAATTGTTATAATCATTTTATCCTCTCAATCATCTGTTTTACGTAATTTTTTGATTTTAATTCAAGGTCTTCTTCTTTTTTTTCTTTTGAAACAACTTTCACTGCTTCGTCAATTACTTTTGTCCTGCATTCAGAGCATAATACTCCTCCGAACGGAACTGAAGGCCTTTTCTGTGTCTTGCTTAGTTTTGTGATTTCGCCTGTTGTTTTTGAGTGCGGTGTGCCTTGAAGCACTTTACTGCATAAAGCGCATTTGTGTCTTGCGTTTTTTCCTTTGGTATAATATGGTTTGCTTCTTCCTTTCACGCTTCTTCTGAATTTTTTTTTCCTTGATTTGTCGCTTGGCTTTGTCATAAAAATCACTCCGCCCTTTCTTTTCTTGCTAAGAAAAGAAAGTGTAGGTTGCCCAAAGAAAAGAAGCCTGTTTTCACTTTAGTGAAAACGTTTTTGGTAAAGCTTTTTTCTAAAAAGGTTTGTTTTGTCATAAAAAATCACTTTTCAATTACTTTCATTGCTGCGTTAAACACTAGGCTGAATGCAATGCTTGAAATAATATACCACACAATGTATGGCGGGAAAATGAAGTGCGGTACAGTCCATCCGAATACAACAAATGTTTCTTTTACGTAAGCGCTTACTCCAAGGTAAAATATCGGTATTATCACTATAAATGATGCAATCATAAATTTTTGCATTCCTTTGAACATTTCTTTCATGTCTGACATTAATTCCATGTTCAGCCTTTCAGCCTCTTTTTTTGATTTCTCGTCCTGGTTTTTCATTAATTCTTTTAATTTTTTCTGTTTTTCTTTCATTGCTTCTTGTTTTGCTTTCTGCGCTTTTTTGTCCATTAATTTTCTCTGTAATGCCTGTGAGATTATTCCGACGACTATCGCGAACAACACTATGTCTATTACTGCACTGAATACAACCATAAACAATCAATTCCTTAAATCAACTAAAAAAAGGTTTAATGCGTATTATTTTGTTTAACATCATTGTTTTAAACCTTTTTTCATCCTCCGAATAATTTTTTCATTAAAGGGTTTGTTTCCATTAACTGTTGTTTTGCTAATTCTTCATATAATCTGTAAACTATTCCTACTGTCAATAAAATTCCTGTTCCAGAGCCTAAAGCTGAAGTGAAGTCAGCTAATCCTGCGAGCAGCCCAACAAAAGCTGAGCCAAGAATTGTGATTGGCGGAATATACCTGTTCAGTATGCCTCTTATTATTCTTGGGTCTCTTCTGAAGCCAGGAATATACATTCCTGAATTGCTTAATTGATTGCTTACTGCTTCTGGCCCCTGGCCTCCCATGTCAACCCAAAACTTCCCAAAAACAACGCATACTCCTACAAGAATTATTAAATAAGCTATTCCATGCAACAGCAAGCCTAAATTAAATCCTCCGTATGCCATGGTGATAATTAAGCCATATGGTGCTGTAACAAGGTCTGCTATTCCTTGCAGAAATGATTTTAAGCCTATTTCAAGTATTGAAAAATTAATTAATGGAATTGTTATGTCTGGAATATCTATTGCCCAGTCAGGCACAATCATTGACCATAACTGGATGTTTGCAAACAATGCTACTGCAAGAATTACCGGAATGTTTGAAACATAAAGCAGTTTTACCGGAAACCTTCCTCCAGTGCCTTTTCTTCCCATTGTAATCGGAATATTTACGTGCATTCCTTCTGCGTAAACAACAACAAAAAAGACAATTAAAGTTGAAATTATGGGCAGTAAAATCAGGAAATCCACTCCAGTTGAAAGTGATTCAATGAACTGCCATAAAATTCCTGGTGCAATCAGTGTTTCAGGTGTTACTGGGCCGAAGATTCTCCAGAAAATTGTTTCTGATACCCCTCCCGCAATAAATAATCCTATTCCAGAGCCAATTCCGTATTTTGATACAACTTCATCCAAGTAAAGAAGAATAATTGAGCCTAACGCTACCTGGAGTATTACCGGAACAAGCATTCCTTGGTTTGGCACAAGCATTCCTGATACAGCGAAAACTCCTGCTTCAAAAAAGCATAAAATTATTGCAAAAAGTTTTTGCAAGCCGGAAAATCTTGCTTTGTCTTTTGGATTGGTTAAATCAATGTTGATTATTTTTCCTCCAACCAATAACTGCAAGATAATTGATGCCAGCACAACCGGTCCAATTCCTGCTGTAACTAAAGAGCCTATTTTTGATGCAAGAATTACCTGTAAATTTGTTAATGCTCCTTCAGATGAAGCACTTAATCCAAGTACAGTAATGTGCCCTAACACAAAAAACAGTATTAATGCCAGTCCACTCCAAATAAGCCTTTTCTTCAGCGGAGGGGCAACTTCTGGTGCTTTTACTTCTGGAAGCTTTTTGTATATTGGTTCAAGAATGTCTAATACACTCATTGTATTTTTCCCCCGAGTGATTCAATTTTTTCTTTTGCTTCTTTTGTTGCCTGTACATTCACTGCCTCAATTTTTATTGCAGTGTTTCCTCTTCCAAGTATTTTGAATAAACCGCATTTTTTTCCGTCTACAGTAAAAATCCCTGCATTTTTTTCCACTAATTTTTTTTCAAGTTTTTTGTTCAAATAATCTTCTAAATCAATTAAATTCACTGTATCGCCTTTTTCTTTTGGCTTCAGCCTTATCTTTACCCCGAAGTCAACATAGTATTTGCTGAATTTGTGTTTATGGCTTCCTGCTTTTCCTCTTCCGCCTCTTGTTCCTGCGCCTCTCCTGTTTTTTGTGTTTCCTTTTCCGTGGTGCCTCTGGCCTCTGAGCTTGTCTGTTTTTTTGCCTCTTCTTACAGTCATTCCTTCACACCCTTAAACCATCCTGTTAATTAATTCATTTATTTGTGTTGCCCTGTAGCCTAATGCCCCGCCCAAAGAAAAAGGTTTTTTTATTCCCTGTCTTTCAAATCCTTTTCTCGGAGGCTTTAATCTGAAAACAGGTTTTATGCCTAATTCACTTAATTTTGTTTTCCCTGAAAGTATTTTTTCTGCAAGTTCCTGGACTGAGTTGATTTTTTTTTCTTTCAGGAATTCAAGTGAAATTTTTATGTTTCCTGCAATTAACGCTCTTTTGTTCAGCACTCTTTCAAATGTCTTGGCTTCTATTTCTCCGAAAGTAACAAAGTCTTTTACTTTTTCAATCATTTTCCTGTTTTGTTTGTCTTCAGGCACTAAAACCATGTGGTTTACCCTGAACAGCCTGAGCATTTCCATTGTGTCGTTTAATTTCTTTTTTGTTTTAATGCTTCCTCTTATTCTAATTACTGCCAGCATTCACATCACTTTGAAACCTTTTTTTTCATTTCTTTTGATGCCTTCATTGAAGTTGTTTTTGATAATGCATCAATTGTTGCCCTGATAAAGTTAAGTTTTGTTCCGGTTGAACCTCTTGTTTTGCTCCAAACATCTTTTATTCCGACAAAACGAAATACGTCTTTAATGTTGTTTCCTACAACTAATCCTGTTCCTTTTGGTGCAGGAATCAACTCTATTCTGATTGAACCTGATTTTCCTTTTACTTTGAACGGAATTGAATGCCCTAATCCACAGGTGCATTCCCATGAACCGCATCCTTTTCTTACTTTAATTAAATTCAGTTTTGCCCTTCTTGTTGCCTTTCTTACTGCAGGCCATTTTTCCTTGTGTTTTCCTGTTCCAATTCCGATGAACTGGTTTTTGTCACCCATTATTACTGTTGCCCTGAAAGAGAACTGCCTTCCAGCCCTTCTAACTTTGGTTGTTTTCTTGAAGTCAACCATTTTTTCTTCAAGGTCTGGCAGCAAGAAATCAATTATTTCAGGCTCGATTAACGGAAGCTTTGATTCAATTACCTCGTTTACTGAAGAAATTTCACCGTTTTTCACTTTTTTTCCAAGAACTGTTTTTGGAATCCATTCAGCTTCCTCTCTTTTGTCTGTTCTTTCTCTTCTTTCTCTTTTTGGTTTTTGTGCCATTATTTTTCACCGTTTTTTTTCTTTATTGCATCTAATGTGTTTTGAAAGTGTTCATGCAGTTTGTTTTTGTCTATTCCTTTTTTTGCGTATTCAGCGAATTGTTTCCTGTATTTTTCTTCATCAAGTGAATTCAGGTATTTTTCGAGCTCCCTGCAGTTTATTTTGTCTTCTTTTGGGAAAGCTTTTGCCTCGAACGGAATTTTTAATCCAGCATCAACTGCTCCTTTTAATGCAGCAAACACTATTGACCCTTTAACCGGGGTGTTCCTTCCGATGTCAAGGACTGCTTCTTTTGTGTTTTTTCCTTTTAACGCGCATAAAAACCCTGTTAAGTATGCTGCAGGAACATTTTTTGTGTTAAGTTTCCATCCAAATTTTTTTAATTCATTTGAGTTTGTGTCTGCAATAACTTTGTCTCCTTCTTTCCTGTATTCAATTAACTGAACTGTGATTTTTTTGTTGCTTTTCCTTGCAACAAGCCTTGGCTTGTTTCCTTTAAGCAAAGCAAGCCTTTTCTTGTAGTCAGTGTTTTCCTTTCTTCTCCTGAACTTTACTTCAAAAGTTGATTTATGGCTCACTTTTTATCACCTTTTACCATTGCTTCAATGTATTTTTTTCCCTTGAAATAATTTCCTTTAATCATTTTGTAAATCTTTCCGTATTCGCCTTTCTGCATTTTTATTTTTTTCTTTAATTCTTTTAGGGTTCTTCTCTGCACCCTCATTTTTTTAATCCATGTTTTTTTCTTGTTTGTCCTTGCTTTTTTTGTCCCTTTTCTTTTTCCTTTCCCTCTTTTCCTTCCTTTGACTTTTTTTTCGTTGAGTTTTCTTGCTCTTGCCCTGCTCTGGTAATTGTCTTTTCTTTTTTTCACTATTCCTTCTTTTATTAGCTGCCTGACATCTTCTTTTGTCATGCTTTCAGCTATTCTTGAAAGGTCTTTTTCAGAGAAAACTATTTTTGTTTTCCCTGTTTTCAGTATTCCTGAAGCCATTCTTCTTATTTTGTTCAGCTGCATTTCCATCACTTTAATTTAATATCCTTAAATTCATTTCTTTTGCTGTTTTCAGCATTTCTTTTTTTGTTTTTTTCCCTATTGTTGCACTAACTCTTACCACAACATTTTTTTCTTTGATTGCTTTTAATTCGCTTAAATTCCTTACATAAACTTCTTGCAGTCCTGACGGGTGCAGATTCCTTATATCTTTTGATGTTCTGTACCCCATTTTTGGCTTTTCACAGTTTTCTTTTTTTAACAGGAAATCTATTCCTCTTGGTTTTCTCCATTTCTGCCATTTTTCCATTGATGCCCTTCTCAGCCATGCTTTTCCGAAATGCCCTCTTATTGTTGGAACATGTTTTTTCTTTATTTTTTCCTGCAGTTTTTTCTGTTCTTTTGTTTTCTGTATTTTGTTCACTGCTTTTGGCTTCTTTTTTTCTTTTGGCTTCTGTTCAACAGGCTTTTTTTCTTTTGAATCTTTTTTGTCTTCTTTTTTTTCTTTTTCTGTTTTAGCAGTGTGTTTTTTTTCAAACGACGGTTTTTCTGGTTCTTTTTTGTTTTCTTTAGCTTCTTTTTTTGCAGGTTTTTTTTCCTTTGCTTTTGTTTCTTCTTTTTTG
>JBDRFE010000067.1:0-31801 GCA_043819075.1 archaeon | reverse complement strand
CCAAAACAATCAACGTTAACTGAAATCGGCTCAGGATAGCCAATAGCATAAGCTAACTGCAATTCACATTTATCTGCCAGGCCAGCGGCAACAATGTTTTTAGCAATATAACGAGCCATATAAGTAGCGCTTCTATCCACTTTACTCGGGTCCTTGCCGGAAAAAGCTCCTCCGCCATGCCTTCCAATGCCGCCATAAGTGTCAACAATAATTTTTCTTCCGGTTAGCCCGGCATCAGCATACGGTCCCCCGCGAACAAAAGCTCCAGTTGGATTAACAAAAAACCTTGTTTTATCGTCAACCCATTTCCCGCAAACAGGCTTAATAATTTTTTCAATAACAATTTTTTTTAGTTCTTCATAGTCTATTCCTTCATCATGCTGGGTTGAAACAACAACAGCATCAACTCTCAAAGGCTTTCCATTAGAGTCATATTCAACTGTAACCTGGCTTTTTCCGTCAGGCCTTAAAAAAGAAATTTCATTGTTTTTCCTTGAATCAGCTAATTTCATGCAAAGCTTGTGAGCTAAAACAATAGTTAAAGGCATTAATTCAGGGGTTTCATTGCAGGCAAAACCATACATTAAACCCTGGTCTCCAGCGCCTTGTTCCTTGAACTGGGCTTTCTCTGCAGTAACGCCTTGGTCAATGTCAGGGCTCTGCTCTGTAATCTGAGTCCACACAGAACAAGTCTGGAATTCAATTCCATACTCAGATTTAGTGTAACCAATGTCTCGAATAGTGTTCCTTACAACCAAAGGAATATCCACATAAGCTTTTGTCGTGATTTCGCCGAAAACATTTACTCCGCCGTTTTTAGCAGAAGTCTCGCATGCAACCCTGGAGTCAGGGTCCTGTTCAAGCATTGCATCAAGAATTGCATCAGAAATCTTGTCGCATAATTTGTCCGGATGGCCTTCAGTAACAGACTCTGAAGACAATAAAATTTTTTCAGCCATAATACCACCTATTAATACCTCAAAGTTTAATTATAAAAAAGATATGGAAGAAAGGAAAGATATTATTAAAAGAATAATCAGGGAATAAAATATTCCAGAAAGAATATTACAGGAGGGCGGTTTTTTTGCTTCCGGAATTGAATGAAATAAAAACAAAAAGAAAAGAGCTGAATATTACACAAAAAGAGCTTTCAGAATTAAGCGGTGTCCCGCAGTCAGTTATAGCAAAAATAGAGACTAATACTGTTTCCCCTTCATATGAAAGCGCTAAAAAAGTTTTTGATGCATTAAGCTCTGAAACAAGAAAAAAGCATACTGCAAGAAGCATTATGAAAAAAACAGTTATTTCAGTGAAAGAAAAAGAAAAGGTTTCAAAAGCAATTTCTTTAATGAACAGGCACGGAATAAGCCAGCTGCCTGTAATGAAAAAAAACATTCCCATTGGAACAGTAACAGAAAAAACACTGGTTGAAAGAATTGGGGCAGGAAAAATCAATTCAGCCAGCATGGTTTCAGATTTAATGGAAGACTGCATGCCGATAATAGAAGTAAACTCAGGAATAGACGCTGTTTCAGCTTTATTAAAGCATTATCCTGCTGTATTAGTCAAAGAAAAAGACAAAATAACAGGGATAATCACCAGAACAAACCTGATAAAGACAATCAGGTGAAAAAAAAGCAATAAAACGGCTTTAACTGAAAGCAGTTATATTTAAATATTTGTTTCAACTCAAAAGTAATAACAAATCTACATAAATTGTGTTGGTTTGGCGTGGAATCCAAAATGAAAATTGCTTACTTGGCTTTGGCCGTGATTTTTTTCGTTATTGCAGTAAATGCTGACGCATCAGTATCTGATTTTCAGAAGACTTTAACTTTTTTTGAAGAACCCAAAACAATCAGTTTTGAAGTTGAAAACAACTCTGGTTCAGTTCAGGAACTCAAAATAAGCGTTTTTTCTCCAACAGGATATGAAATAAACGGAAAAAAAAATGCACTTGAAAACGGGGAAAAAACTGAAATTAAAATAACTTTTTTTCCGAGAAAAGAATTAATTAACTCAAAGTATGAAGCAACTGTTTTGATTGAATTAGGAAGGGAAAAAACTGAAAAAAAAATCGCATTAAATTTTTATAAATCAAACAAAGAAGAACCAGCTGAAGCTGAATCTGAAAAAAATGTTTTTGACTCAATTGCGGTTACAGGAAATGTTTTTCTTGCAGGCTTCGGCGAAATCCTTGACCCGGTTAATGTTGTTTTAATTATTATTGCAGCACTTCTGCTGTTTTTGTTTGTTTCAAGGCTTGTTAAAAGGCTTAATGAGGGGGAAAAATGAAAAAAATTTTTTTGTTAATAATTGTTTTGATTGCACTGCTTTCAGGAGTTAATGCTTTAATCCAGCCTGAAAAAACCGAGGTATCTGTTTCTGCAACAGAAAGCTTTTCCCTGCCTGTAAAAATACAGAATACTTCAGGCGAAAAAGCTTTAATGCATTTAACAGCGTCAGGCCCGGTTGAAGCAGAATTTTCTGCAAACGACTTTTACCTGAACCCAGGAGAAAAAACAGTTATTGCACTGAACTTAAGCCAGTCAACTTACCCTAGAACATATTATATTGAATTAAAGCTGGAATATAATTCCAGAACAGAATACTCTGAAGTTAATGTAACAACAGGAAATTATTCCGGCCAGATTAATTTAAGGTATTACAGGCAGAACATCTGCGCAAACCAGCTGGACAAGCTGAGTTTTTGGGTTAAAAATGACACTGGAATACTGCAGAAAATCAGGTTAAGCGCTGACTCAGAATTATTCCTGCCGACAATAAAACCTGAATTAATTGATTTAAGTTCAGGGGAAGAAAAATTCGTTGAATTAGAGCTTTATTCAAACAATTCTTTTGCATTAGACGAGTATTCAGTGAATGTTTTCCTTGAAACAAATGATTCAATTACTTCAAGAGAAATTTTCTTTGATTTAGTGGAATGCATTGAAACAAAAAACAATTTTAAGCTTTCAGTAGAAGACAATTACTCTAATTTAAGGAAAGAAGAAACTCAGAGAATTTATTTTACTGTAAGGAATTTGGCTGACAACGACAACGAAATAGAGTTTGCAGTAAAATCAGACCTTGAAACAGAATTACAGCAGGCAAAAACCGTTTTAGCACCAAATGAAACCAGAAGATACTGGGTTGAAGTAACCCCGCAAAAAACAGCTGAAACAGGAGAGCATAAAATTGAATTATATGCTTTTAATGCATTCAATGAAACAAGAAAAACTTTTTTTGTTAATGTAAGGGGAATGCATGAAATCAATGCAGTCTTGCTTAACAACAACATTGAAATTAAAAGAGGGCATTCAGAAATATTTTCTTTGCTTTTAGAAAACACCGGAGACTTTTCTGAAAGAATAAGGATTAACGCAGAAGAAACAGAAAACATTAACGTGCATTTATCAGAGGAAAGCGTTTTGCTTGACAGCAAAAGCGAAAAAAAAATCTTTGTCTCAGTCAACCCGACTGTTTTGTCAGAGCTTGGGAAAAAAGAAATTTCACTGGATGCTGGCGGAAAAGAAATTTTAATTGAATTCACTGTAACAGAAGAAAAACAGCCTTTGATTACTTCTGGAGTAATTGAATTCCTTTCAATTCCGGAAAAAATCACTTTAATGGATTATTCAACCAAAATAAAGGTTGTAATTAAAAACATTTCAGGGGAAAAAATTGAAGACATGGTGTTCTGGATTGAAGGGCTGCCGGATGGAACAGCCTTTGAATCAAATATAACAAAAGAACTTGAAGACGGAAAAACAAAAACAGTTGAAGGAACAATTTTCCTTGACTTGGATGAAAAATTAAATGCAACTTATCCTATTACACTGGTGTTTGAAAACAGCAGGTTCAGGCAGAAAAAAACCATTGACTTGGTTATAACAAAAGAACAGCCTGCAACAGGAAACAAAGATGAAACAAATACAGGAGATTTTATTTCAGGATTAATTTCTTTGGGTTCAGCTGAAACAATCGGATTAATTGTAATTGCTTTGATTGTGTTAATTCTGCTGGTGAATCCGGGAAAAAATAAATAGGAAAAAAAAGGGGGAATAAAAATTGAATTCAAAGGTTTTAACTGCAATAACAATAATTTTTTTTGCTGCAATAGCATGCGGGCATTCGCTTGAAGGAAATTTTAGCGGATTAACTTTTCAGGGAGAAACAGTCCCGAGTGTCTTTTATTTATGCAATTCATCAGATTCAAGCACAAACTTTCATTTAACTTCAGATAACTCTTGGATGCAGGTAAGGCCTTTAAGCGTTTATCTTGCAGGAAACTCCTGCGAAGAAGTTTATGCTTTTACAACCCCGAATCCTTTTGCTCAGGCAGGAAACTATGAAATAAATCTTTCAGCCATAAGCGACAACAGCATTACAACAAAAACTTTTTATTTAACTGTAGCACAAGGGCACAAAATAATTGTTAATGCATTAAACCAGTCAATTAATTCAACCCAATGCAAAAAACAAGTATTTGAATTCGAGTTGAAAAACACAGGAATATTTGATGAAAGAGCTTTAATTTCAGTTAAAGGATTAAACGAGAACTGGTTTGAGTTAAGCTCTGAAGAAATTCTTTTGCCAAAAAATTCTGCAAGAAACATTGAATTAAGTGTCTTGATTCCATGCAATCAGGAAACAAAAAACTATGAATTCTCTTTGGCAACAGAATTAAAGAACACCGGAATAATAAAAAAATCAAGTCTTTCATTAAAGGTTGAAAACGCACAAGAAATTCTTTTAGAAAACAAGGCTTTCACTGCATGCAATGACCTTAAATCAAATGCATTTATTTCAGTCAAAAACAACGGCTTGTTAGAAGACGAAATTTTACTGCAGATTCAGGGCCCTGACTGGGTTTCAGTCAAACAGCCAAAACTTGTATTGCAGCCGGGAGAAACAAAACAAGTTGAAATAGAATTCAATCAGACTAACGCTGAAACAAAAAATCATTCTATTGTATTAAATGCTGTTTCGGAAAAATTCAGCCAGGTTTACTCAAAACAGTTTTCAATTGAACTGCAAAACTGCTTTGAATTAAGCATTGAAAAAGCTGCATGGAATGAAACAGCCTGCCTTGAATCAAAGCCAGAAGTATCTTATATAATAAAAAATAACGGCTCAAAAGAAACTGCTTTACAGTTAAGCATTCAGGGAGTGCAGGCACAGCTGGAAAAAAACTCTGTTATATTACTGCCAGGGCAAAGCATTGAAGCAAAAGCAGTAATTGACTTTAGTGCTGTTTCAGCTGTCGGAGAAATAAAATTTGTTTTGATTGCTGACTCAGAGAACTACACCAAGTCATTTGAAGCAGGAATTACAGCAGAAAAATGCTATGGAATTTCTTCTTTAGCGCCTTCAATTGAAGTCTGCAAAGGCGTTCCATTAACAGGCCAGTTTATTTCAGTGAAAAACACCGGAACAAAAAAAGAATTGTTTTCAGTTGCATCTGATGTAAGCTGGGTCCAGCCAAAAACAGGTTCATTTGAATTAAACGGCGGGGAAGAAAAAAAAATAGAGCTTGAAATTATTCCGCAAAAAAATTCAGCTGAAACAGTTTACTCTGTTACAGCAAAAACAGATAACGCACAGAATACAAGAAAAGCAAAAATAACTTTTTTAAACAACACAACCTGTTTTGGAATAACAATGACTAACTTAAAGAATTCTGTTGACGTTAACGCAGGAGAAGGGACAATAAACACAATTAAAGTGACAAACAACGGGTTAACAATTCAAAAAATAAGTTTTTCAGTCAAAGAAAATGACTGGGTTTACTTTAACCCAAAAGAATTCAATTTAGATAAAGGAGAAACAAAAGAAGTTTATGTTTACTTTAACCCGCCATTTGATTTCTCAGAAGAAACAGCTGTTGTAACAGTTAAAGCCCAGACAGATTTTGGCTTTACAGCAGAAAAAAAAGTTGAAGTAAATGTTTCAGGCGGAAGCATTGTGTTAACCATTAACCCGGAAGACATTAAGGTTAACTCAACCGGAATTGAAGCAAAAGACACCAACCAAAACGTTATTGAAATAAAAATTGAGGTTGCAAACAACACTGCAACAAGCATGAAAATCCTTGACGTTAAATCAAATTACCCTGAAACAAGCTATTTCATTGAAGACCCTGTAATAAAAAAAGCAGGCAAAGGAGAAATCATCCTGAAATTCACTGCAAGCGAAAAACTTGATTTATCTGGGTTAGAAGTGCCGATTGAAATAGTTTCAGATAAAGGAACATTCTATAAGGTTGTAACACTGCCTGAAACAACTGAAACAACAGAAAAGGAATCAGATGGCAGTGAAACAGGCTTTGTTTTGTTCGGCGAAGACCAATACATTTTAGTCATTTTAGTAGTCATTGTAATAATTTTAATTATAATGGCTGCAGTCAGGTCAGACAAAGAAGATGCAAGTAATGAAACAGTAATTGATTACTCTGACTCAAAAGGAAAAGACTTCCAGCAGGAAATGAAAGAATTAATTACAAAAAAACCTAAGCCAAAAGCAGGGAAGAAAGCAAAAAAGAGAAAAAAGTAATTTCTCTTTTTTGCATATGAAAAGAAGAAAAATGTGTTATCTTTTCTTGTAGCCGAATTTTTTATTGTAAGTTGGATGGTCAATTAAATCCAAAACAAAAGCAATTATTTCAATTTTAGTTTCTCCGTCAGTAAGAGAATAAAGCATTCTCCAATAACTTGGAAGTTCAACCCTGAACAAAACAGACTCCTTATTCAAATAATTATAAACTTCTTCTGCTTCAGGAGAAAGAATAACTTTAACAGTTTTCATAATTCAAGGCCTCTGGAAACAACTTTCCTCAAAATAGGATTAGAGTTATGAATCCAGGTAATCCCTTTCAAAGAAACAGCAATTTTGTTGCTTTCTTCCAGATACTCAAGAACAACCATTAAAGTATTATGATTAACTTGGCTAGGAAGTTTTCTTTTAAGCTCTGCAATAGAAACAACACTTTCATTCATATTCTTTAAAACATTCTCAACCATAAGAACAGTATTTAAAGTGGGGGAATGCCTAAATTTCTGAACTTGCTTTAACATAAAAATCACTAAAAGATATCAACTAATATCTAATAGCAATCAAAATGCATATAAACTTAATTGTAGAAGAATTCAGCAAACTACTTTAATCCTAAAGCTGGCTTAAATATTTTGCAATAAAAGGGTTTTCAAGCAATAAAGCCCTTTCATTTTCTTCTTTTCTTTCATTCAAAAACAACAAAACTTTTTTTTCATCAAACACCATAAACCTTAAGTTGCTCTTTGACTTTATTGCAGTGAAATCACTTAACTCTTTGCCGATTTTCCCTGAAACAGAAGATAAAAGGAATTTTAGCTTAACATCCCTTGCCTTTAAAGCCCTGAATTTTGAATCAAATGCCTCTATTTTCTTTAATGCATTAGCCTCTGAAGTGGAAATTACAACGCTTTCCTTTGCATTCTTTAACGATGATTCTATTATGTGGTTTATCTGGTTACCTGAAATACTCCATGCCCCTGAAAAGTCTTCTTCTGAAGGGTTTTTCTGGCTGAAATTTTTTTTCAGGATTTCTTTCAAGGAATTCATTTCCTTTAATTCATTTTCAAACAACTGTCTTTTTTGTTTCTCAAAATTCATTAAAGCTTTTTCAGGCTCAACCGGCTTAAAAGAAACAGGCCTGCCGACTGACACCATTACAAAGCCTTTTTTTTCCAAAGAGAGTAAAACATCATAGACTCTTGCCCTTGGAATAGCGCCTTTTCTGCTGATATCTGATGCAGTCATGCTTGAAGCAGAATTTAAAACAGAGTAAACCCTTGACTCATATTCATTTAATCCAATTCTCTTCAACAAAGCAGTTAATTCGCTCAACCAAAACCCACCAAAAACACAATTAGATAGATTAAGCTGTTTTGATTTAAATTCTTTTCTGTTTAGTCTTTGCGTTTTGTTTAAGTTCAAGAAGAAGTGAATACTCCTGAAACAAACTTGTAATCCATGCAGGCAAGGCATTCCATTATTGTATTACATGTTTTACATGCTTCTGGCACTGAAATAACTGGTGTTTCTGTTGCAAAAGTTGGCTTACAGTAATCACTGCCTAATTCAACTTCTTTTCCGTAATTTTCTTCAAAAGTCCTGTACCATGCAAGCACTCTAGGCACATGGGTTTTTCTTGTGCTGTTTGCCTTGATTTCAGTGCAGGAAACCCCGCCTAACCCGCTGTTGTATGCTGCAACACTTAATGCATCCTTCCAGGTTGCTTGAGCAATTCCCGTAGCAGTCAATATTTTTGAAAAATTATTGCAGTTTAATCCTTCAACTTCTTTTACTACTTTAACAAAAAACCTTGTTCCTGCTTTAATGTTTAATTCAGGGTTCTTCCAGCTTTCAGTTGTTTTCCAGTCAGAGCCAAGAATGTCTTTCCATGTGCTTTCATTTAATCCATACAACTGCATTAAGCCATAAGAATAATCTGCTCCGTCTTCATGCTTTAAGTCTTTATTAAAAGAGCTTTCAGAATAAATCATTGCCCTTAAAAGATTTGGATTAACTGAAAACAATTCTGCATTGCTTTCAATTTCTTTGTCAAACTTGTAAGCACTCTGCATTGCAATAACACAATCCTGATTTTGCTCGCCAAACCTTTCATACACAAGAATTTTTTCTCCTTTATCCTGAACAGTTACAGTTAACTTGATTTCCTGTTTTTCCCTGCTTAAATCAACTGCGTTGTCCGGAGCAAAATTAAATACATAAGTGTCTCCTTCAATTGTAATATTGCCTATGTTAATTGTGCCTGTGCTTTTGTTGATTACAATAACTATTTTGTCTGGCCCAATGAAAGTTGTTTCCCCTGAAGTTGTTTCTTCAATTATTTGTTTTGCTTTCTCCAAAGCTTTTGGTCCTGCAGCATCTACTAATTCAGGGCAGTAATCAGGTTCTTCTCCAACTGGCTCTGGAATATTGCATTTAATGTCTAAATTGTATTCAATTACCATTGAAACCTCTGCTTTGCCTTGCGCAACCTCTTTTGCTTCCTGCACTTCAATTGAAGCTGCTTCATAATTGGGTTCAACATATGTTGCCCCAAATTTTTCTGTTCCATCAGAATTATATCCTGTTAAATCGCATTTTCCGTTTCCTGTCTTGTCCTGGCAGGCATAAAATTCTATTGGAGTGCCATCCCATCCTGTAATCTTTATTTCTTGCCCTGAATAAGATAAAACAGAAAACTTTAATCCGGATTTTACTTGAGAAAAATCAAATTCAAGTGCACCTGATTTAATCGGGTACTCTAAAGTTGAATTCAGGTCAACTATTTTTGCCTGAACTGTTTTGCCTTTTTCTCCTATTGAAAAGAAAACCGGCTTTCCTGTTTCAAAGTTTTCAAGTGAAATTAAAACCTGTGAAACCCCTTTATCTAAGTAAACAATATGATATGGAATGTTTTCTTCTGGATTGGTGCCACAGACTTTATTGCAGGTTTGTCCGTTAACTGACTTTACCTGCAAATTAGAGAATTTTCCTGTTGTTGAAGCTGCTGCCTGCATTTCTGCTTTCTTTCCTTCTAAAACAGGATTGTCTACAAGCAGTGAATCGCTTTCCCCGAAAAATTCTTTTGTTAAGTCAACTACAATCGGAAGAGGAACAACTGAATCCGGAACAACAATTGTTTTCCCTGTCTTGGAATAATAATTATAATACATTGAATTCAATGAGCCTTTAATGATTAAATTGTATTCTGCGCCTCTTGGGAGGTTAGCAAAAAAGCTATCTGTTACCTTTTCTTCAAAATAAACTTTTGAGTAAAATTCTTTGTCAGAAATTATGTAATTGTCGCCTTGTTTTTCAAACAACCTGAACCTGACTGAACTCAAGCCATTTTTTTCAAGCAATTCAAACTGTTTTTCGTTAACCAAAAAACTAACCTGAAAAGTTTCTGTTGGCTCAATTACTGCTCCTTGCTTGATTATTGTATCAGGGATTGTTATTGTTGTATAAGGCTGGACATTGAATGCATCAATTTTTTCTTTATAAGATTTTGTTGCAGTTGTTTCAGGGAGGCTTATTGTTATAGGAGTTCCAAATGGAGTCGGGATTACCAGATAATTTGAGCCAAGCTTTTTTTCAAAAGTTAAATTAACAGCCATTTCCTGTCCTGAACTATCAGTTACTTCTGGAACAACTCCAACTGAATCCAATGCATTAACAACAGAGTCAGACATTTTAACTGTAACTTCAACTGAATCCTTTTTTATTGCATCCGCAGTTCCTTTCAGAATCATTATGTCCGACGGGTTTGATGAAACTTTAAATTCTCCTGAAGTCCATTCCTTGTATAAAGGGCTGACAGGAATAATCTTCAAAAAATAAGTATTTTTTGGGACTTTTTGCGTTAAATACTTTCCTGCAACACTTATTAAGTCAAGAGAAAATTCTTTTCCCTGGCTGTCAAAAAGTTTTGCCTGTATTTTTCCTTCTGAAACAAGGCTCCAGAGTTCAGAACTCAACAAAACCCTTAAAACAACTGTTTCTTTTGATGCAGGCAAAGCTGTGTTAACAAACGGCTTCTGCTCTGCATCAATGTAAGCACTGAGCATTGAACCAGAAATCCTGAAAAAAACCCTGTCGGGTTTATCAAATGCTTCAGGGTTTGGAATAACTAATGGGTCACCGTAGCCTGGAACCCTGTAAAACGGATATCCTTCAAGCTTTATTTTTTTGTCAATAAAAAAGCCAGCTTCAGATTTATTTGTCAGAAACTCTTCTTTTCCTGTTTCAGCCATTCTCTTGCCTTCAGTTCCTTCAATGAATTCAACTTCAAGTGATGCAACACCATTAAAAGCAGTTGAAACAGATGTAACTTCAACTGTAATTGTTCCGCCTCCAAGTTCAGCCGAAGAACAGGTTTTCTTTCCTTTAACTGGAATTTCCATTGCATTGTCTGCCATCAAATCTTCATCGCAGTCAAATTCAAGGAAACTGTAAATTGAAGCATTCTCGGTTTTGTTTGCAAGAAGCGGAAGAATTCCGATTGAAACCTCTACTTCGTCTTCAGAAATATCATTTACTTTAATCCAGTAAGAAGAAAATTCTTCTGGATTTCTTATTATCCTGTAAGCACTGTTTCTTATTATCCTGTAAGCACTGCCTTTTCTTAATCCGACTAAAACAGTTTTTTCTGTAGAAGAATCCCAGAAATATGAATAAGACAATGCTGTCTGGGATGAACTTGAATCCAGTGAACTCAAGGCATTGCCGGTTAAAACAGATGAAATCAGCTGGGCAGAATAATTCGGGTCAACTACAACTTTTCCTGAATCATCGTAACTGTAATTCTCTGAAAAAACAGTTGAAGCGAAAAACAAAACCAAAAAAATTAATGCAAGTGATTTCTTCATTTTAACACAACCTCTCTAGTTCGCTTAACACTGTTTCGTTCTCAAGTTTTGCCTGGGAAAAAAATGTTTCATCTGCAATGAAAGAAGCAAGGTTTGCTTCTTCTTCTAAGCCGGGATGAACTTCATTGAAAGCATAAATTAATTCATTCACTGAATGCATTTTTTCATTCAACAAAATAGTGTTTGTGCCTACAAACTGCAAATCAGTTTTATTTGAACATAAATTTGCTCCAGTGATTTCTTTTGCTGAAAGCCTGTCGTTTGCTTCCTTTAACTGCAAAGCCAATTCCATTTCATCAACCAGAATTAAATGGATTTCAGTGAAATCTTTTAAGGTTTCAGTTTCATCTGACTGCTTAAAATCATTCAAAGAATTCTGGAATGCGGTTAAATCATTTTTTAATGCCTCTAAGTCAGAAGAAGAAAAAGAAATTGCAGCTGAACTTGAAACCAAAAAACTTGAATCAACTTTATTTTTTTCCCACAAAGAATTGATTTCTTTTACTCCATCAGAAAAAGTTATTTCTTTTTTTTCCTGTCCCTGTCCAAAAACAATCCATAAAACGCCGACTAAAACAACTGCCACAATTAATGCAATAACTTTTGTATTCATTTTGTTCCACCTAAAACAATTTTGCATCTGTCAATGTTTGGATTCAGTTCACAGTACTCCTGAAAGAAATCCCTTGACTCAAATCCTTTTACCTGGCCTTTTCCCAAACCAAAAATGTCTCCGTAATAATAAATCAGCACAGAATCATTTAATTCTATTTCCTGTTCCCCTGAACCATTGCCATTTCCTGCAGGGCAGTTGTCTCCTGGAACATCAACACAAGAACTCCATTTTTTGTTTTCACAAGTTTGAATTCCTGAACAATTCTCTGAAGTAGTGCAGTCTCTTGTCGCCCCTTCTTCACAGCTGGGTGTTTCTTCAACTACTTTTGAGTCTTCTGGCTTGAATTCAAGATTAAAATAAAGTTTTAGTTTTCCAGATTCATCTTCTTCTGGCAGTCCGGTTGAACTTTTCCAGGAAATTTTTATTAAACCCCATTCACATGAAACAAAACCCGGTTCTTTGCCAAGAACTGATTCAATTAAACAGGGGGCTGTCTGGTCTTTAGAATCAATTAACTTAAATTCTGCTTTTTTTGCTTCACTCTTAAGAGATTCCAAAGTTAATTTAATTTTTGTCCCGGGAATCATTTCTTCTGGGCCAATTTTTTTTGGCGTTTCATCAACTATAACAAAAAAATCATAGGAAGGATTACCTGAAAGGGCTTTTCCAAGGTATTTAAACTTTGCAACAAAATATTTCGTTATTAAGTCATTCACAATCTTGACTTGAATATTTGATTCAGGTTTAAAAGAAACCTGATTTTTTGACGGTCTTTTAATATTAAGTTCAACCAAATCGTCAGCGCAGTTTTTGGAATAAGGTATTACTTCATCGCTTAAGCTAAACCACGGGTGAAAGTCTGCGGGGCTGATAGATAAAGTTTCCTTGAATGGAATTGAACTGCAGTCTAACTGTATTTTGTCTTTGCCGAATAAATCTGTTCCTGAAACCATTAAATAAACCCTGATATCAAAAGAAAACTCATCCTGGCTTTGGTAATCATTTTCCTCAAATTCAACCCTGATTTTTGATTCATTTAAATAGCCTTGAGCCAAAGGAATATCACAGTAAGAGTTTGAAGCAAAAACCCCTGAATAATTGTTCCCAGAGCCTGAACAGGTTATTTCTTTAAGTTCCTCTGAATGGACAAAAGACAAAAAACAGATTAATGCAATTAGCAGAAGCATTTTTTTCATCAGCAAACCACCTTTAAGGCAGAAACAATGCTTTCAAATTCAGAAAGTTTTTCATCTGAATTCACTTCAAGATTAAGCGAACCAATTCCTGCTTTCTCTGCTTCAGCCGGATAAGATTCAAGGAAAGCCATTAATTTTTCATTAAAAGATTCAGCAGAGTTTTTCTGCAACACAAGGCTTTCCTGCAGGGATTCAGCTTTGCTAATTGAATTACATAAAACACTATAATCATAGCCGCTTGAATCAAAGAAATCAATTAAATCAAAGTTTTTTTTCTGCAATAAAGCATTGTCCACAAGGCTTAATTCTGTTTCAAGCAATAAATCAATTTTTTCTCTGTCATCTGATTCAGGCATTGCCTGAACAGAGTTTCTGTAAGAAGTTAAACCAGACTTTAATTCAGCTAAATTTGACTGTTCTGTTGCATAAACCATTAAAGGATTCACAAGGTCTGCTGGTTTTAAACCCTGTTTTTCCCAGATTAAATTAATTTCAGCCAGACCTGAATCAAAAGAAAATTCTTTTTGGGCAAAAAAAACCGCATACAATGCAATAACAAGAATTGCTGCTCCTGCAATGACATAAAGTTTATTCAATTAAATCCCTCGAACTCTATTATATAATTGCACGATAGAACAATATAAAGGTTTTTTCTATTTAAAGCTTTGGGTAAACTGAAAATAAAAAACAAATAAGTTTATTAATAAAAAACTACAAATTACTTGTATGCCGCCAAAGAAAAGAGCACCAACAACTGCCCCAAAAAAGATTACAAGAGAACAGATAGCAACACAAAAACTCAATAAAGCAAAACAAAAACTTGCATTACGCAAGAAAAAAGCTGAAATAAGAAAAGTTAACAGGCAGGGCAGAACAAAATTTGGAATGATTGTCAGGACAGGATTGATTACTGCTGGAACACTGGTTGCTGCAGCAGGAGCGGATTACTTGTTACAGCAGTATGCACCAGAACTCAGGCAGGCAGTACTCCAGCAAGGGGAAAAAATTTTGATTCAGATTCCATCAGAGTTTTTATCAAACGTGGCTGATTCAGTATTTGCAAAAAAATGGAATATTGTCGGGGCAGGCGCAGGCGGGTTTGTGGCAGCAAAAACCGCTGACTATTTTGGAAGAAAAGCCAATTTAAAGCAGGGAACAATAAGAATCTGGAAAACAATTCTTTCACCAATTGGAATGTATTTAGGCTGGCCGCATTACATTATTGCAAGCGCTGTTGCAATTCCAGTTGGATTCAAGAAACCAAGGCAGATTTTAATGAAATGGACTGGAAGAAGATGGAAAGCCCTGAAAAAATTCACAGGCAAAAAATGGGGAAACAGAAAAAAATCAAAGGAAGTTTCAGAATAGAACAACTGAAACACCTTAAAATAAATTGAGGCCAAAAAATGCATGTAAAAGAAGCAATTTTGAGCAGGCGCAGCATAAGAGAATACAAAGACAAAGAAATTGAACAAGAAAAAATTGAATTATTAAAGCAGGCTTTAATTTGGGCGCCGAGCGCAGGAAATGTTCAGGCAAGAAAATTCTTTTTTTTAACAGGAAAAGCAAAAGAAAAAATTTTGCCTGCATTCCACCAGGACTGGGTGAAAAAAGTTCAGTTAATAATTATTGCATGCGGGGACAAAAAAGCAATTAACGAAAAATTCGGTGAAGGCTCTCATTCAAGGTATAATCCGATTGATGTTGCTGCAAGCATTGAAAACTTGATGTTACAGGCAGTTGAATTAGAGTTAGGAAGCTGTTGGATTGGAAAAGTCAATTTAGAGGAAACAAAAAAAATCCTGAAACTGCCTGAAAACCTTGACGTAATCTGTGCTATTGCAGTAGGCTATCCGGCAGAAAAAGGCGAAATAAAAGCAAGAAAAAATATAATAGAAGAAATGAAATAAAAGCAAAACTTTTTATTTAAGGAACACATAACTTATTTTATGCCGGAAAAACATAAAAAAAACATAGTACAGCAACGCGCTGAAACATTAATGAATTCAATTACAGGAAATCTAACTGCCATGCAAGGAGAAATGCATTTTAGTTCAACTTCTGTGGCAAGCCATTCAAACCCTCATCTTAAACAAGCTTTTATGGAAAGTGCTTCAGCGAATTTGAGTGCAGCAGTAAACCATGCAAAACAACTCAAAAGACTCATTGATTTAAGAGTATTAAACAGGCATTTGCAGAGAAGGGCAAAAGACACTTATAAACGAGTAATGCAGGCAGAACGGAAAATGCACAGCGCAGGACACCATAAAATTAAGCCAAAACTCAGAAGAATTCCCGGGATGCATGAAAAGGCTGCAAGAAGAATAAGGATAAAAGTTAAAAGTACTGGCAGAAAAATCAGCAGAATTTTCAGGTAAAAAAAACCCGAAAAGGATATTAATACAAAAAAACAAACTATTTTTATGGCATGGAAAGAAGACAGGCAAAAAATTGAACGGTTTTTAAGCGTTTACAGGGAAAAACAGGAAGAACTTTCAAAAGAAAAACAGAAAACAAATCCTGATGAAACAAAACTAAAAAAGCTTTTATCTGTAATGAACGTTGCCTTCAGGCAGGCATTAAAAGTTTCAGAAAGAATAACTGAATCCTGCAAATACCCTGTTTACTTTGACTTTGACAGGAAAATAAAAAAAGAATTATCAGGTTTATGCACTAAAACAGCAAAAATCCAGACACAAAGAAAGGCAAATGAATTAATGCAAAAACAGGAAAAAGCAAGACAAGAAATAAGCAGGATAAGAAAAAAACAAAGAATCGGAATTTCAAGGTTTAAGCTAATAAGGCAAATAAAAAAACAAGCAGGATTATTTCCTCATATGATTCCAAAAGAAAAAAAACCAAAGAAAATACGGGGAACAAGAATTATTATCATAAGCCACAGACCGAAATAAATTTCAGTTGAACTCAAAAAAGAATTCTCTTTCAAGCAGTTTCTTTTTCTCGCCTTTGCCTGAAACAAGTTTTGTGTTGGTTGCTTTCTCTATTTCTGATTTAAATTTTTCTTCAAACTTTTTATCAGAGCAATCAAATTTCATTTCAACTATTTCATTCGGATTAAAGCCCTTGTTTTTTCTCTCAGACTGGATTAACCTTGTAAGTTCAGCTAACTCCCATTTGGCTTTAAGTTCATTGTCTGCTTCAGTATTCAAATGAATTTTCAAGCCAGCAATCTCTGATGAAACAAATTTTCCTTCAGGAGTTGATTTTACAACAACAACTTTTTGCACATTAACCATTGAAGCAAGAATTTCTTTTGTTTCCTTAAAAGAAAGCTTTTCTGATTCAATTGCCAATTCCTTTAACTCCCATCTTAATCTGAGTTTTTCTTTTTCCCTTAAAGAAAGAACTGCCTGAGAAATCTCTTTAATTAAATCAAATTCTTTTTCTAACTCCAAATCAATTAATTTTTCGTTAAATGAAGAAAACTCCAGCAAATGAATTGATTCAGGCAGTTTTTGATTAAACTTTTCGGAAAAGTTTAAGTAAATGAATTCAGTTAAATGAGGCAGAATCGGAGCCATTAACTTCAATAAATTCATTAAAACAAAATTCATTGTATTTGATGCATTTTTGTCTTTCCTGTTTCTTATTAATTTAATGTAAGTCCTGCTGAATTCCTCTACTACAAACCAGTTCAAAGAAGAAATTGCTTTTGGATACAAAAATTTTTCATAACAGGAATCAACTTCTTTGATTAAAGAATTCAGCTTGGATAAAATCCATTTGTCTTCTGCACGAAGTTTTTTTAAGTCTTTTTCTCCAACCAAAGGATTTTTTTCTAAATACAAATTCAGGTAATTATATGAATTAAAGAACACGCTGAAAAACTTGTTTATTTCCCTGAAAGCATTCCAGTCAAAAACAATGTCTTCTCCTTTAGACAAAGAACAAAAATAATATCTCAAAAAATCCCTGTTATATTTTTGGATTACTTCTTGTGGCTGGATTGCATTTCCTTTGGATTTAGACATTTTTTTCTTGTCTAAATCTAATACCATTCCGTGAACCATGATGTTTTTGTATGGTGTTTTGTCAAAGCAAATCGTTGAAGTAATTAACTGCGAGTTCCACCAGCCTCTAACCTGTTCTGTTGCCTCAATGTTTAAGTCTGCTGGCCAGAATTTTTCAAACAACTTTTTTTCTGAAGGAAAATTTAATGCAGCCCAGGAAGAAACTCCTGCATCAAACCATACATCTAATACTTCCTGAACTCTGCTGTATTCTCCGCCGCAATCGCACTTGAATTTAATTTCATCTATTTCAGGCTTATGCAAATCAATTTTTTCCGGAACTTTAGCTGATTTCTTTAATTCTTTTATTGAACCAAAAACTTTTCTTTTCTCGCATTTACTGCAAACCCATATAGGCAATGGAGTGCCCCAGTATCTTGCCCTTGAAATCGGCCAGTCACTCAAAGATTCAATCCAGTTTTTCATCCTGTCATTCATCCAAGAAGGAACCCAGTTGTTTTCTGAATTCAATTCAAGCATTCTTTTTCGAATTGAACTGATTTTAAAAAACCATTGAGGGACAGAAAGCATTAACAAAGGAGTTTTGCATCTCCAGCACACAGGATAATCATGGGTAAAAGCATGCTTGAACACCAATGCATTCATTTTTTCAAGGTCTTCAACAATTTCTTTGTCCACAACCCTTGCTTTTTTTCCCTCGTATTTTCCTGCCTGTTCAGTCATTTCGCCGTTTAATTTCACAGGAGAAAGTGAAGGCAAATTATTTTCTTTTCCTACTTCAAAGTCTTCTCTTCCATGCCCTGGCGCACAATGAACTAAGCCAGTTCCGTCTTCTAAATTAACATACCTTGAACTTAAAACTATCCTGTATCCTTTGCTCATGTCAGGCAGTTTCAAATTCTTGAATAAAGGGTTCTCGTATTTTAATCCAGCTAATTCTTTTCCTTTCCAGATTTTTTTTTCTGTAAAGCCTGCTTCAACTGCTGCCATTACCTTTTGCACTAATTCTTTTGCAATAATCCATTTTTCCCCTGAACTTAATTCTATTTCAGAGTAATCAAAATCTGGATGAACCATTACCCCGGTGTTTGCCGGCAGAGTCCAAGGGGTTGTAGTCCAAATTAATAAAAAAGTGTTTTCTTTTTCTTTTAACGGAAATTTGACATAAACTGAGTTGTCTGTTTGTTTTACGTATTCAATTTCATTGAATGAAACCGCTGTCTCGCATCTGGGGCAAACATGAACTGAATATTCGCCTAAATAAAGTAAATTTTTTTCTTCTGCTTTCTTGAAAGCCCACCAGATGCTTTCAATGTACTCGTTTTTCAGGGTAATGTATGGATTGTTCCAGTCCATCCATACTCCGAGGTTTTCAAATTCATTGTTTTGCTGTTCAATGAATTCTGTTGCATAAGCCCTGCATTTTTTAATGAAATTTTCTACTCCAAATTTTTGTATGTCTTGCTTGTTTTTTGTGCCAATTTCTTTTTCAACCTGGAATTCAATTGGGGTTCCATGAGTGTCATAGCCCGGCCTGTCAAAAACATTAAAGCCTTTCATTCTCTTGAACCGCATTGCAGTGTCTTTCAATATTTTGTTTAAGGCTGTTCCCATATGGATGTGGCCTGTTGCATACGGCGGACCGTCCATGAAATAAAAGTATTTTTTTTGTTTTGCACTCTGCTTTCGCGCTTTTTCCTGCACTTTATTTTTTTTCCAGTATTCTCTGATTTCTTCTTCTTTTTGCAGGGAAAAATTTTCCAATGAAGTCATAAAAAAAACCTTAACTATTGCATCACCACTTTATGTGGTGCCTCGTTGCTCGCAAGCGAAAAGCGAAGCATATACGGCTTTATGCCGTATTTCGTTGCTCGCGAGCGAAATCGCGATTGGGCACGGGAGGATTTGAACCCCCGACACTTGGCGTATAAGACCAATGCTCTGCCAGGCTGAGCTACGCGCCCGAAAACAATTGAATACAAAATATAATCCAAGAGTATTTAAATAATTAATTAAACAAGAAAAAAAAGGTCTGGCGTATTTGTAAATCCCTTCTCATTAATATCATACAAAAAACTGCTGTAAATTGTTTTTAAAGGTAAGTGTTATTCAAGTTGCTCTTTGTGTTCCATTCCACTAAAAATAAAGAAATACTTTTATTGCATCACATACTGATCTGTTCACCAGAAATATATATTTTAATCTGTTCCTTGTGTTCAATTGAATGCATGATTAAGTCTGCAATTGCTTTCAGCACCAAAAACAGCACTAAAACAAAAACAGATCCTGTTTTTGAAAACAAGAACATGCCACCAAAAATAATGGTTAAATGCATTGGAAAAATTCTGGCATAAGGAAAAAACATCAATGTTCCAATGCTCCTCTGCACGGGCTTATTCCTGTAATGCAAAAAAGAATACAAGTGGTTGAAGAAAAAAATTATTCCGCTCAGGAAAATAAATCCAATATCGGAAAAAGAAGCCGAATGGGAAACAAACGAAAAAACAGTGAACATTGCCAAAAAAAATGCATAACATATGTGGAATCCGCCATAATGAAAGGCAAAAAAGAATGCAATAAAGATTTTTATTCCATTAAATGCACTGGGGGAAGCAGGCTTTCCGTTAACTGTCATGCCTTGGCTTGAAGATTCTTTTAAAGTTAAAATCTTTAAAAAATTAAAAAAGCCGATGATAATGCTTTGCAGCCAGTAACTCCACAAAATAATCATTAAACTCCAGCTGAAAACAACAGCCAAAACAATTGTAATCAAGTTAGATAAAAGCAAAACCATTGCAGTAGAATCATTTCTGATTGAATCAATCAAACTGTAACCTGATGCCATGCAAAACAAATACCTTAAGTTAAATAAAATTGTTTCTGTTGGTAAGTAACCTGAAAAATAAAAAGAAAGAGAAAAAAAAGGGTTTTTAGAGTCCTTTTTCTTTTAATTGGATTTTATTCATCTGAGTCAAAGCTGTCGTCAGATGAACCTGCGTCAGAGTCATCAGAGCCTGCGTTAGAGTCCTGTGAATCAAAGCTTTTTCTCGGCCTGTCAAAAGAGCCTCTTCTGTTAAAGCCTCCGCCTCTGTTTCCTCCGCCACCTCTGTCGCCGAACCTTCTAGGCCTTTGCTCGAATTCTTTGTCTGAAACATTGTTGTCTTTTTTAATGTCAGCAACTTCTTCTTCAGAGTCATTTAATTCGCCGTATCTGCCTATGTTCATTCTCAGGCTGTTCTTGAACAAAGAAGTGTATCCATTGGCTATTTTATAGGATTTCTCTAATTCGACTTTTTCTATCATGTCATCCCATAAAGTCAATAAGATTGTGCCTGACTCGTCTCCGATTAAGACTTCAGTTACTTTATGGCTTGAATTATCAAGCTTTGAAGTAACTTCTCTTACCTCGTTTTTTTCAAGAACTTTTACAGTTAATTCAACCCTTTTCTGAAAGGGCCTTAATTCGCCTATTTTATCCATGTGTTAATCCTCCGGTAAATCAACGAAACAGTAAACTAAAAAATAGCATACCTAATCGTTTGATAATAAACTGTCAGAAAAAACCTTTAAAAATCGTTCAGCCAGGCTTAAAACACTAAAAAACTAAAAAAAAGAGGGGTTGCACAGGTTTTAGCCTGTGCCGGGAAAAAAAATTACATTCCTTTCCTTATTTCCATAATAAAGTTTTTGATGTCTTTTCTGAAAGACAATCCAAAAGCTATCCCAAAAATTATTGCAATAATTATCACTAAAACAGTGAATGCAATCCTAAAAGCTTCAATCAGAATCTGGGTTTCAAAGCCAATCTGGGTTAAAGCCATTACAATTACAAGATACATTATCACTACTTCAGTTAAAGCTCCTGCAATATCTTTTTTCGGGTAATTGGTTTTGTTAACTGTATTCCTTGCATATCTTGCCAGATAAAATCCTAATGCAAGCAATAACACTGCACCTAATACAACCGGCACTTTTTGCACTAAAACATTAATGAAGTCTGCTATTACGTTCAGTGACAAAAAACCTGCTGCCTGAGCTAAAAACAGGATAATGACATACCATTTAACTAATTCCCCTAAAAGAATAGAAAAAGAGATTCCGCCAATTGCCTGTGGCAGTTCATGGGCTTCAAGAAAATGGTCAATTTTAAGATATTTAATAATTTCAACTGCAACGCTTTTCAACACTAAAGCAACAACATAACCTATTGCCAAAAGAATGACTGCAATAGCCAAGCCAGGAAGCACTTCAATGCATTTCTGGAATAATGCGTTAATTGACTGATAAACTCCTTGCCCTATCAGGCCAAAAAAGTCTATTGCTCCTTCACCAACCATAAATAAATCACCTTAAATAATCAGTCTTTACTATTTAAAAATGTTATACATTAATTGCCTTGTTTTTTTGGATAATTCCTCGACTGAACCATTGTTTTCCAGCTTAAAGTCAGCTAAAACAAAAAGCTTTTTCATTCCCTTTTTTTGTTCATCTATTTTGTCTCTTTCAAGAAAGCCTTCAAAAGAATCAGATTCAGTTGAAGTTCTTCTGCCAAATCTATTGCTTTCATCTGCTTCAACTAAAACCAGTTTTGCCTGAGGAAACTTTTTTTTGATTAAAAGAACTTCTTCAACTGACCTTGCACCCACAAAAACAATTTTTTTTTCGTTTTTCACTTTTTCCAAAAGCTTTACCGCAATAAAATCCATTCCATGTTTTTCTCTTAATTCGTCTCCAAGCAAAGCCATTGCCTGCTTTGAAACAGTTTTTCCCTGCCTTTTAAGTTCTTCTTCTAATACAGAAGAAAAAACAAATTTTGTGTAGCCGAATTCTTTTACTATAAAGTCTGCTACAGTGTCTTTGCCTGAACGGGCTTTTCCAAGTAAAACTAGAACTTGTTTCATGAAATACAAATGAAAGAAAAAGTTTAAATACAAAAAAACACATTATTTATTTAATGCCTAAAAAAACCATATTTTAGATATAAAAAGTGGAAAAGAAAAATCAGGAGCAAGCCTTCTGTTTCAGTTAAACCATCAGCTGAAAAGCAATTATCCATTGGCATAAAAATAATGGCTTTTGAGCTTAGGATTCCAGAAGCACATATAATAAGAATTTCAAGAAAAGTTATTCAAACAATAAAAGGAAAAAGTAAATTAAGTAATGCTACAATAATAAATGCCAACTGGAAAAAAATCTTAAGAGAAATTAGGCAGGAACTTCAAAACCGTTAGAAACTATTTGATAGAAAAAGAGAAAGTTTGAAATAGAATAAAAGTCTTTCTTAGCTTATTCTTCTTCTGTTAAGCCTTCTGTTGGCTGCAGTTCATTTTAGGTTTGTCCGCCTGTCAGAACTGAAAAAAAAGCTAAAGATTGCTTTCTTTATTCACTCTTTCTTTTTAACCGGCTTGCCGTCGATTTCCAAATCCTTCACAGGCCCTTTTAGATGCTCAATGATTATCGAAAACGATGTGAGAGGCATTTTTAGGTAACCTCCGAGAGAATCATTTTCTCCGGGAAACTCCATATCCTCTTCAGATGCAATATTTATTATTTCCTGTTTGCCGTTTGCACGGACAATTTTTAGAGTTGAAGAATATTTCGCGCCTACGCCAGCGATCTTGTTTGCATAACTGCCAGCTCTCTTTGGCGTTATGCTTTCAAGTTTCCATGCACCTTCTGCAGTTTTGATAAATCTGTATTCAAATGGCTGAACAAAAGGCACAGCACCTGCAGAAGGAGATTGTAGGGTTATCCCACAATAAGAATCAAGATTTGAAAACTGGCTGCAATATTGAGGGTAAATGCCGGTTTCCCTTGCATATGTACAGCATGTGCTCCTAAGATTTATCTCCTCAAAATTGTAAGAAAGGCTGTACATAATAGTGTTTTCGCTTGTATAGTAGGCGCCATTGCCACAGCTGTTAGCCTTACAGTTGACTCCATTTACACCTAGCAGTTCAGCCCATTTTGAGCAGCCAGCATAATCACAATTTGGCGAATTTAACGGGCTTGAATGTCCTTGGTAGTTGTACTCGTCACCCAAACCAAATAAGCTGTGGCCAAGTTCATGCACAGCAATTCTTGGTGCAGAAGGATGCACAGAAGTTGTGGACAGCCCGCCCCAAAAAGAGCCAGCTCCGCCATAGGTTTCATCATTATGAATTACAACAGTCTGCCTGGGGCCTTCAGTGCAGCGGCTGGAAGTACCCACTGCAAGGTCTCCGTTACAGCAGAGAAGGCGGGCTATGCCGCCGCAGTTGAAATAACAATAACTTCCTTTTTCTTCAGGCACATACATTACGTTGAGCCTTGAGTTCGTGCTCTTTAATGGGTCATAATTATTGAAAACACTTGTAACCCATTCTGCCTTTTGCCTGAAGTTCTCCATATCGCCATTGAAATTAGAAGGCACAAATATAATGGTTATCCTGCTGTCAAAAGAGCCGTCAAACTTTAATGGCTTGCACAGCGGATCCAAAGAAAAAGATGACTGCGTGCAAGTGTTTTGCGTGCAGTTCAAAGTAAGGCAGTCAGAATTGGTATCGCAATTCTTTCCTTCATCGCATAATGCGCATGTGCCGCCGCAATCAATATCTGTTTCGCTTCCATCCAATACTCCATTTGCGCATGTATCGCATTCATCCACAATTCCATCGCAATCGTTATCCTTGTTGTCAGTGCAGTTTTCAGCGGCGCCTGGATTCATGTCTGCTGCATTATCATCGCAGTCGTTGCCTGCAGTGGTCTGGCAACCTGCCGGAGCACAATTAAAGGAATAACATACACCGTCTGCTGTGCTGGAAAAATATCCGTCTCTGTCAGAATCACAATAATAAGTTATATTACAAGCATTTTCATCTGTTTGGCCGTTGCAGTTATCGTCAAGACCATTGCAAATTTCAATTGAATCCCTGCAGAATTCGCTGTTGTCATTTGAACCAGTGCAGTCAGGGTCCATCGGCAGAGCCTGCCTGTCTTTTCCCTTGCCTATAGTGCAGCCTCTGTAATCGCAAAACCCGTCTGAATCATTGTCTATGTTGTCTTGGCATTGAATGGACTGATTCTTTGGAGGCGCCTTGCTTGTACCGCCAATTGGAAATTCCATGCATCCTGTCAGAATAACCAGCAGTGCTAAAAAGATCAAAATGACTGATAATTTTTTAATTTTCATGACTAAATTTAAGACAAAGGTTATATAAATATCTATTGCTTTTTTTTCTGGTTTAGCCCAAAATATTATGTAACAGATTTAAAAAAAACAAGAAAGAAAAAGTAAAGCTTAAATAAAACCAAGGCTAATATCTTTTTAAGTTAAATTAAAGGAAGTGACTTAATGCCAAAACTGCCAAGACCAATAACAAGAAAAGTTGCAGGAAAATTAGCGACAAAAAAAGTGCGTGCACTGCACGGAAATGCAGGAAAACAGGAAAGAGCTTTATACAACCAGCTGAAAGGCCAAAAAAAAGCGATAAGAAGAAGCACTGCAAAAAGTTTAACTGGAAAAAAGCCAACAGGAACTGACAGAAGAATAGTGAACAAATTTAAAGCAGAAATCCCAGACCGCACAAGAAGGCCTACCGGAAAATTAATGGAAAGCATAATAGAACAGGCAATTAAAAGAGTGAAAAAAAGGGATTGGTATCTTGAAAGATTAGATGAACGGGGGGTTTTACTTGAAGCCCCAGAAAAAATTAAAGCATTCATTGAAGTTGAATTAAATCAAAAAGGCTTTGAAAAGCCTGCAATCCAAAAAGCAATACAAGAACTCGATTTTTAAAACAACAGTTTCGGCTGTTGGGTGCGAGGCACCACATAAAGTGGTGATAGCACGGCTTTACGCCGTGCCACAACTTTCAAAGACAATGGCTTGTCAGCTGGACTGAGCACAGCGAATGTCCTGCACTGGTGTCAAGCTGACAGTGGCAGTTGGTTTAGTAATCCATTCCGCCCATGCCACCCATTCCGCCTGGAGGCATTGGAGGCCCTGAAGGCTTGCTTGAGCCTGCAATGATGTCGTCTATTCTTAGAATCATTTCAGTTACTTCTGAAGCTGAAGTGATTGCCTGGGTTTTAACGCTTAAAGGCTCTATAACTTTTTTTGCTTTCATGTCAGTTAATTCAGATTTATAGACGTCAACTCCAATGTATTTTCCTGCACTTTTAGCGTGCTTTGACCTTAAGCCAACTAAAGTGTCAATTGGATCCATTCCAGCTGTTTCAGCTAAAGTTCTTGGAATAATTTCCAGGGTTTCAGCAAAAGCGTCAATTGCTAATTGTTCTCTTCCGCCGATTGTTTTAGCGTATTCTCTTAGCTTTACTGCAACCTCTATTTCACTGCTTCCCCCGCCTGCAACAATTTTTCCGACTTTAATTGCAGAAATTACTGCACCTAAAGCGTCGTTTAAGGCTCTTTCTGCTTCATCCATTATGTGGTCTGAACCGCCTCTAACTAAAATTGTTACTGCTTTTGGGTTCTTGCATCCTTCAACGAAAACCATATCCTCGTTTGCAACTTTTCTGGATGTAATGGTTTCAGCAAAGCCCAAGTCTTTTGAATTCAAGTCACTTATTCTTGTAATAATTTTTGCTCCGGTTGATTTTGATAGTAAGCCCATGTCAGATTTTTTGACTCTTCTTACAGCCATAATGTTTTCTTTTGCAAGAAAATGCTGGGCTAAATCATCTATTCCTTTCTGACAGAAAACAATGTTTGCTCCAGATTGCTTTATTTTGTCAACCATATTTTTCAGCATTGATTCTTCTTGGTCCAAAAAAGCCTGTAACTGGTCTGGAGAAGTTATCTGGATTTTTGCGTCTGTTTCGGTTTCCTTTATTTCTAAAGCAGAATCAATTAAGGCAATTTTTGCTTTATTCATTTTATCTGGCATTCCTTCGTTAACTATTTCTTTGTCAATTACAACTCCTTTGATTAACTGGGAGTCAGCTAATCCTGCCCCGCCTTTTTTTTCAACTTTAATTCTTTCCCTGTCAACTGTTATCTTGCCTTCGTTTTCTTCTGAAACAGTTTTGATTGCATCTACAACCAAGTCAGCTAATTCCATTGAAGCCTCTGCAGCTTTTCCTGTCATTGAGGTAACAGCAATGTCTTTTAATGTTTTTAAGTCTTTTAAGCTTACTGGGTCTGCAATGTCTTCGTATAATTCTTTTGCTTTTTTTGCTGCCATTCTGTAGCCGTTAATTATAATAGAAGAGTGGATATCGTCGTCAAGCAGTTTTTCTGCTTTGCCTAACAATCCTCCGGCTAAAACAACAACTGTTGTTGTGCCGTCTCCTACTTCAGTGTCCTGTGTTTTTGCGACTTCAACTAACATTTTTCCGATTGGATGGTCAATGCTCATTTCGCTTAAAATTGTTGCCCCGTCGTTTGAAACAGTTACATCGCCTAAATCGTCTACAATCATTTTATCCATTCCTTTTGGTCCTAAAGTAGACTTGACTGCGTTTGCAACTGCTTTTGCAATCAAAATATTAATTCTTTGTGCGTCTCTTCCTTTGGTTCTTCTTGAGCCATCTGAAAGAAAGACGACTTGCTGGTTCATATTATCTGTTTGTGCCATAAAATCATCTCCTTAATTCAATTCTAGCATAAAAATAGTACATAAAGATTGATGGATATAAATGTTTAAAAATGTTTTTGATGGATATGAATGATTACTAAATCAGCTTTCAACAATGTCTTTTGTCTTGATTCTAATCCTGCCAATGCCCAAAACCCCTGCTATTCTGGGAAAATTAGTTCCTGCAAGCCTTCCTTTTTTATCAACAAAAACATATTTATAATCTTTTAAAAAAGTCTTTAGTTCAGCATTGGCTCTAACCTCTTCTTTTAGTTTTTTTTTCAAATACCTTGTCGATTCCCTAACCCATTTTGAACCCTTTGAATAAGCATAACTAAGAGTAATAGCCGGAGGATACAAAAAAGATAAAGGTTTTGCTCCAGAAAAAAGAGCGAATCCTCCAATCATCCCGCCCGCAGCTCCGTGATAAATTAATTGATTCCTCCTATATTTCCTATCACGCAGTACATTACCTAAAGCCTTTTTTGAATCTGATTCAAGCCCACCAGAGTATCTTTTTCTTTTGAATTTTATTTTCATTCTAATCAATTTATCTGTTATCTCATTAATAAAACTTCCTCCTCAGCAGATTTCCACTTTAAGCGAGCGTGTGCCTTCTGGAACGAGTTTTATTTTCCCGCCTTTCCTTAGCTTATAAAATTTAGTCAAATCGCTTGGAAGGGTTATTGCCAGACTGCCTCCAGTTGAAACAATCTGCCTTGAAAAATTAAATTCTTTTCCTGCCTTGCTTAGGGTTTCATCAGCCATTTTTCCATTAGCAAAAGATTCCCTGCATTTATTGCATTTGTACATTGGATTGTTTTTCAACTTAATTAAGCCGTCAAACAGTTCTAAATTCTCTTTTGAAAGAACAGCATCACCTGAACAAACAGGGCATTTTATTTTTGTTTTGAAAACCATAAATCCACCTCGTTTTTGCTTGATTCCCATAAAGTAATAACAACAATGTTTTTCTTGTCTTCAGCTTTCTGGACAGTAAAAAACTTGTTGAACAGCATTCCAACTGTCTCAAACTTGTTTTTATTGTATTTTTTGTCAAAGCCTTTACTGATTCTGACTTCCTGTTTCTTTATAACCTGCTCCAAGTCAGTTCTGGAAAAGCCGTAAAGCAGGGCCCTTTCAAGAAACCTTTCCAACGCATGCTGAGTCCAAAAAACATTCACTACAAAATCACTACAAAACATAAAGGACAACCATTATTTAAACACGCTGTTTTGTAGTGAAAAAGTAGTTGGAATATAAAAGCTATAACGATTATAACCGATTATAACTAATTAATGTTTAAAAAGGTTTTTGATGAGTATGAATGATTATATTCCCCATGCAAGAAAGCTCCACCATGGCTTTTCTGTGGAAACAATTTCCCCTGATTCAACGTCAATGCTTACTTTTATTTCTGCTTCAACAGGAAAAATCAGCAAAAACAATCCGTTCTTTTTTCCTGAAACAACATACAATGCTTTCCCATCATATGCTTCTTCTATATGGATTTTGTCTGCTTTGCCTGTAAAATTTGCCTTGATTAACGCAGTTGATGGAAGAACTTTGATTTCATTGCTTCCTTTTGAAGTGACAACAAAAATCTTCCCTGATTTTTCAATCAGTTCAGAAAGCGATTCAACTGAAACATCTTCAACTTTTAAAGTGAAAGTATTATTTGAGTTTTTTTCTGTTTTTGCTTCATTTCTTTCAATAAAAGTTTTTGGTTTTTCTTCAGTGCATTTTTTTGTCAGAGAAGGTTTTTGGTTAAAAGTCTTGCACTTGGCTGAATCCTCGCATGTCCTGGTTTGTTTTTCGTTAATGCATGAACTCCATTCACTGCAAAACCATTTTTCTTCACATTCTTCTATTCCACAGGCTTGTTCTGTTTCAGGTTTTCTTATTTCTGTGCCGCAGGAACTCAAGTCACTGCATTCCCTTGTTTGCACTCCGTTAATGCATTCAGCCCATTCACTGCAAGACCAATCTTCTTTGCATACAGAACAATCTTTTTCTGTTGAAGGCTTATCCAATGCAGTGCCGCACCCACTTGAATCAGTGCAGGTTCTAGTTTGTTTTCCGCCAGTACAGGCTGACCAAGCCGAGCAACTCCAGTTTTCAGTGCATGAGCCAACACAGTCCTGGATTACTGCAGGCTTGATAAAAGAATTGGTTGCACATGCAGGACTTGAATTAGTGCATTCCCTTGACTGTTCTCCATTAATGCATAAACCCCATTCAGCACAAATCCATTCTTCTGAAATATATGAAGTATGAACCACGCTTGCAGAATCTGTGATTGAACTGTTTTTAAACTGAACAAAATCATTGTTCATTCCATTAAAAATTGAATCAATTGTAGTAGTAAAAATTTCCCCAGAAATATCCCCAAAAGAATAAATTCCTCCTAAAGCTACCACTGCATCATCCAGTTTGCTGCACCCAGACATAAATATAACCCATGCCTGCATTGGATTTGTTGTTGTATCTATTTCCTTAACAAAAACAACGTAATACCCTCCAACATTCCATTTTTCTCCCACCCCCAAAACTTTTTTTGGAGTGTTAATTGAAACCATTAAAGGGGTTTCTTCTGAACCAATAACTTCAGAACTAATTGAACTGTCAGTAAATTGAGCCAGATTACTAATTGCTCCGGCAAAAACCACATCAAGTTTAGTAGCGAAAATATCTTCATAAGAATAAACATCTCCTTCGCCTAAGACTTCATCATCAAGTAATGTGCTGTCTTTAAAAAAACTAATCCAAACCTTGTCTACTTCCTCTATGGTTATATCCATAACCGCCAAACTATACCCTCCGCCTAAATTCCACCTGTCTTCTTCAGTCAAAGTTTTTTTTGGAGCCCCGATTGGAACCATTACAGCAGAAGCAAAACATGAAAAAAACAAAACCAATGCAAGCAACAAAATTATTTTTTTCATAGCTAATAAAATGCTTTTCCCCTTAATAAAACTTTCACTTTCCGCCTGCAAAGGCAATGCACGGGTTTAACCACTTCCTGCCTTTTCAAAGCCTTGTATTACCTGATTGAATTCTTTTGGGTAAAAGCTTCTGTGGATGTTATAGATATACATTCTTCCTTTTGAAGTAACCCTGATTTTATTTCCTTTTACCGAGATTAACTTAAGTGCCTTCAGTTTTTTTAACTGCCTGCCGAAAACTTTGAACACGCTTTTCCCGAACTGTTTTTTGAATTCATCTGCACTGAATTCCAACAGCATTGAATGTTTTATCATAAAGCGCTCCATAAGTTCTTTTTCTGAAAGCTTTTTCCCTGATTCAGCCGGAAGAAAGCCTTTTCCTGTTGCTTCAAAGTATTTTTCAAGAACAGAAAAATTCTTGAACTCAAATACATTAAAATGCGAGAAAGCCCCACAGCCTAATCCAAGTACGTTCCCTAAAAGAGTCTGAATCGCATACTTGTTTTCTTTTCCATTCAAAGCAAACTGGTCAACCAAATACCTTTTGAAGCCTTTTTTTGAAAGAAGCCTGTCAGCCAAAACCATCATTTTTTTTTCTTCATCAAAAGAAGGAATTTTTTGCAAAGCATTTTTTTTATTCAAAATAAAAAGCGTTGTCCCCTGAACTAAATCAAGGGCATAAGTCGTAATATGAGATACATTAAGAGAAACTGCTTTCAGCAAATCTTTTTTCCATGCAAAAACAGTCTGCCCCGGAAGCCTGTACATTAAGTCAATGTTTATTTCAGAAAAAAACTTTTTAGCCGAATTAACTGCTTTAACAGCCTGTTCAGATGAATGGGCTGTGCCAAGCAGTTTCAGGGTTTTGTTGTCAAAAGACTGTACTCCAAAGCTTATTCTGTTAAAGCCGGCTTTCTTTAATTCAAGAAAAGTTTTTTCTTCTGTTGTGGCAGGGTTTGCTTCAACTGAAACCTGAATGTTTTCTGCAAAAGAAAAGTTTTTCCTGCAAAAAGAAAGCAGTTCAGATAACTGTTGAGTGGAAAGCATTGTAGGCGTTCCACCGCCAAAAAAAACTGAAGTAATTGTTGTATTTTTGACTGAAGGAAAAGAGGAAACCAGAAGGATTTCTTTTTTTAATGCCTCAACATAGGCTTCATGCACTGAACTTTCTTTCACGTATTTAGTGTAAGGGCAGAAAAAACAGAGTTTTTTGCAGAAAGGAATGTGAATGTATAAGCCGGCTTCTTTTTTGCCGGATGATTCCTGCAATGCATTCAATAACTCTGAATGATTCACTGAAGGAAGAAAAGGAGGATAATTATAGAACCTGCTTTTTTCCCTTTCAAGCCCCACTTTTTTCACCTAAAATATTTTTTTCTTTGAGAAGGGAAATAAATTCAGTTAAGTCTTTTTTGCTTCCATTAAAATCTTTTTTTTCCTGCATTAACTCAAAAATTTTTTCAATGCGTCTTTTCCCGTTGCATAATTTAACCAGGTCAACTGCAGTTTTTGTTGCCCTGAAAATTGTTTTGGTTTTTGCGTTGAATAACTCAAAATCCTTTCCTTTTTTTACCCAGAAAACTTCAGGGCTTTTCAGTAAAAACATAATTCAACACTTTAAGGCAAAAAAACATTTAATAAAACTTAAAAAAAATTTAACAAAAAATAAAAAACAGGTTTATGGGCTTCAGCCCATAAAATGAACAAAATCGATTCTTCCTATTTCTTCAAGCAATAGCTGTGAATTCATTTGATGCACCCCCATAAAAAAAATCAATAAAAATACAACATAAATACTAATTTAGTAGAATATTTTTAAATATTTGGGCAAAAAAGAAAACAGTGTTACGAAAAACGTAAAGAATTAAATAACCTTCCCGGTATTATTACGATATGGATGAAACAGACTTAAAGATTTTAAGGCTGCTTGAAAAAAATTCAAGGGCTTCAAACACTGAAATAGCTGCAAAAATAAAGACTTCAGAAGGAACTGTAAGGAAAAGAATCTCTGATTTAAGTGAAAAAAAAATCATCAGGAGATTTACAATTGACGT
>JBDRFE010000066.1:0-3398 GCA_043819075.1 archaeon | reverse complement strand
AATATTTCCTGCATTACACACCCTGTCCCATATAGATATATCTACAGAAATGTTAACTATTTGATTGTACGGAACAGACTGTTTTTTTACCGCAAGAAATCTAAATTCGCTCAGTACATGCGTTTTAAAAAGATAATAGTTGGTATTAAACAGGACAATCATCTTTATAATTAAAGGCCCTATTGAGAACACTATTAAAATAATAATTAGCCAAAATAATTTATTACTGTAGGTGTTTATGATGTTAACCGTTTCAAGCAAAACTGAAACACCAAATAAAATTAAAACGACAATAAATGAATAAACAAGGTTTTTTATAAAAGTAGGAATTAATGCATTAAATAAACTAGGTTTTAAAACAAGTAAATGCTTTTCCATACTGAATTGATTGTGGTAGTAAGATTATATATCTTTTGGTTTATGAAATGTATAACTTTTCAATAATACAAACTAAATAAAAAAATTATTTCTTTAGCTTCTTCTTTATTTTCTTCAAAGCTTTTTTATGAAAATCAGGGTTTTTCTTCCAGTAAAGATATGCTGCTGATCCAATGATTCCAAGAATCAGTTGCCACCATAAAAACTTTGTATATCCTGAAGTTTCTTTTTCTTCTAATTTTTCTATGTCTGACCAACTTTTTTCTTCTTTTTTCACATCAAAAGTTGTTTTTTCATCTAAACTAGTTGTTGTTGCAATAACTTCTTCTCCTGTAGTAACTATTTCACTTGTTCCATCTTTTTCACTTGTGAATTCAACTGTTCCTTCAATGACTTTTAATGTACTTTTATCATCTTTTACTTCGAATATGAATGTTGTTCCTTTTATACCACATGTAGCTAGATTGCTTTTAACTTCGATTTGTTCTCCGGCTAAAACTTTCTTAATGTTCATCTTAAGTGTGCCGCCAAGAACTTCAAGGCGGGTTTTTTCTTTAGGCGGTGACGCAATTACAATTTCAGATTCTTCTTTCATCATAATGGTGCTTAAATCAGGAAAAGTAATAATTGCACTGCTTTCTTCACCAGTCATAATATGATCATGAACACATAGAACTGAATGAGGATTTGCAGATCTTAAATTGTCTGGGTTGCTGTCAGGAAAAATGTCTACTTCTTTACTAACGGCGCTAAATCTTGCTCCTGAATCAACACAGGCTTCTTCTTCTATAACCCATCCAAAAAAAGGATTTCCAGGAACAGACAGTGTTTCATCGTTCAGTTCGTTAACTAAATGATGGTTTGAATAATGACTGTCTCCAGTGTTTTCCATTGTTGGAAATTTCAAAGTCACAGCTACACCACTATGAACCTGACCGATTAATGCTTTTCCAAGAGTATTTGCTACAGGTTCTTTTTCTGTGAAAGTACCACTTGGTCCGCCAGAGAATTTTAATCTATAGACTAATTCTCTAAACTCCGGAGGATTCTTTGGAGTTTCTATTTTATAGAATGGAAAGCTTTTTGTTTTCTTATCTAAATAACCATCAAATTTATAGATTACTCCTGTATTCGAAGGATTATATCTAATTGTTAAAACAGCGTCAGCATAGTTTTTCTTCCAAAAAAGCATGCCTGATGTTCCGCCCATTTCTCCAACGTTCCAAAAGGTTAAAGTATACTCAATGGAATCCATGTTTATGCCATCCCATTTTCCGTCATAGGGCTCACCAGTTGCTCTAAAACCAGGTAAACCATCCATGAACTCATAGCCGCCTTTGTCACCTATATCTATTGAACCATCAATAACAATTTTTGTTGCAGAAACACCTATTGGAATTTCTTCAGCACTAATTATTGATAAGCCAAATAAGAAAATGATAAATATTGCAATAAATCTCTTCATAACAATCCCTCCAAATACAATTTTCAGATTAAATTCACATTCAGCTATTTAAATTTTTAGTCAAATAATTCTAAAATCCAAACATACTCTGAACTTTCCTGGTGAGCTTCGGCAATGACGAACGGAAGTAACTAGGGAGCACGCGTTTTTCTATACTTTTTTATACTTGATTTGATTTCTATAATTTATGAGTGACTCAAAAAACAACAAATCAATTGACTATTTATCACAAGAATTTTTTGATGAATTTATAGATGTTTGTCCGGATGAAGAAGACATTTTTTTGAGTGAGGGTGGATTCAATAGTCAAAAATTTAAAAAACAATTGCAGGAAAACAAACCATTTGTTGATGAGTATTCTAAAAAACATCCACTTATTGAAGTGACTGCAACCATGGAGAGCGGATATTTTGAACCTGCATACGTTTTTGATGATGGGTTTGGATTTGCAATGACTATTAAAGGAATAAAAAAATCATTAGAATGATTATACTATCCTAAAATCCAAGCAAACTCTAAACTTTCCTGGTGAGAATTGCCCGCATTTGTAAAGTCCTAATTTTTTATATTTTAATCTTGCAGTTTTGCATGCTTTCTTTATTTTTTCTTCTGCTTGTTCAAAGTCGTTTTCATGCAAGAAATCGTAGAAATGGATTGTTGTGCCTGTTTTTGCTAGCATGAATGCTTCTGGCAGAAAGTCTGCTGCACTTTTAGGAAGTTGCATTGATATCCTGTCAAATTTTTTATGCATTGTAGGAACTACTTTTTTAACATCGCCTTCAATCAAAGTTACATTAGTCAATTTATTCAATTCAACATTCTCCAATCCTAATTTATGTCCTGCAGGATTCAACTCTATTCCATAAACCTCTTTTGCTTTTGTATTTCTCGCAAAAACACAGACATAAGGCGCACAGCCAGAGAACAAAACCATGACTTCTTCACCTTTTTTTATCTGCTTCATAATTCTTTTTCTTTCAGTACCAAGTCTTGCACTGAAAAATACTTTTTCAACATCAACTTTTAACCTAACATTATTTTCTTTATGAATCGAAACCTTTGTTTTGTCGCCTGCAAGCCATTGCATTTTTTGAGTTCTGTAAACACCTGAATGTTCGCCTGCTTTTTTTAAAACAGTTTTAATGTTTTTGTTGGTTTTTATCAATGCTTCAGCAATAAGCTGTTCTTTTTCAACTAGTTCTTCAGGAATTTCTATAATTGCAATGCTTCCCACAATGTCATGTGCTGTTTTCAAAAAATCCAATTCTTTTTTTGTTAAATCTTTAGAAATTATATCTTTGAAATTCTTCTTCTTTTCTTTTTGTTCGAATTCTTCGTTGATAAATTTAACTCCTAGTTTAAAGAATTTTTTTGTAACTGGAAAAACAATGAATTCAGTTGTTCTCTTAGATAGATAATTAAAATCTATTAACTTGTTTTTTATCAAGTAGTTTTTTATCTTTTCAGCTTTCTTTAACGGAACCTTTACACCTATCATGAATGAGAGTATAGAATTGGCTTTTTTAAATTTATAGTAAAATAAACACCACACCCC
>JBDRFE010000065.1:0-3888 GCA_043819075.1 archaeon | reverse complement strand
CGAATACTGTCCTTCAAACCTTGCCTGTAAAAGACCATTTTTTTTTATCGAATCCATTAATTTGCCATGAAGTTCCTTAATATTGTTTACAACATTTGCTCTGGCAAGAACTCCTGTTACAGTTGCTATTGTCCAAACAGTTGAATTTATTGGGGTTTGTAATTTATTTGCAACAGTTTGTGTACCAGCTAATGCTAGAGCACTTAGGCTAGTCGTACTTTCTAATAATCCTCGAAATCTCCTAGCGCCTTTAATTGTTTTTGTGTTAAAGAATTTTTGTGTTTCTGTTTTTGAAAGTTTTACGGGATTCATAGAGGCAGTTTCTTGTATTCTTAGAGGCTCATAACTCCAAATTAGTTCTTGGACTCTTGGGTTCAGGTGTTCAAACTTTACTATAACATCTGTTTGCTTCTTTTTTTTCTTTTCCATAAAATAGTATTGTTTTCTTATTTAAAAAGATTAACTGAGTTTTCACGGATAAAAGAAATCAGCTACTTCTTGTGCTACTTTATCTGAATAGCCTTTTCCCATAACAGATTTTTTGATTTCGTCTTTAGAGTAATTTTGGAAGCTTTCTTTTAAGGCAAGAATAATTGTTTTAATTTGTTTTTTTTCTTCTTCATTGAATTTTGCTTTCACTATTTTTTGTTTTGGCTTCATTGCTTCCTGCATGTACAAAAACTTGTTTTTTGGCGTGCTAACTGAACCTGTTTTTTCTAATAGTTTGTCTTCTACTGCCTGTTTTTTTGTTACAGCTTTTTCTTTTATTTCTGTTTTAACGCTTTTGGTTACTTTTGCCAAAATAATTACTATTATTAGTGCAAGAAATATTGTTGGAATCCATTGAAGCGGGTCTTCTTTTTCCAGGCTGATTATTTTTTCCGGTATAAAGCCTTCAATGAATAAAGTTATTGCATCTTTTTTTGTTTCTCCTGGCGGAAGGGTTTTTTCTTTTCTGTCAATTGAAAGAATTATTTCTTTTCCATCCATTCCAAGCATGTTAACTTCATATATTGTGTCTTTTATTTCAGTCTTGTCTTTTGGTTCAATTGATTTTATTCCGTTTTCAGAGAAAATTCTTATTTTTTCCAGTAGGTTGCCTGTTTTCTGGTTTGCAGTGCTGTTGACTCTTATTATTGATTCAATTAAGTCATCGCTTTTAACCAAAGAAAAATCATAGTTGTTGTTAAACAGTTTAATGTTTCCAAAGCCCTGGCTTAAATTAAAAGAATACTTTAATTCTGCCATTGAATTGTTGTCAATTAATTCGCATTTAATTGTTGACTTGATTGACAGCAAAGTGTTTATTTTTCTGTTGTTTTCTTCTGTTAAATCAGTTTTTTTCTGTTCTGACAAGCTTGAGTTTTGTGCGTCAAGGTTTTGTTTCTGGAAAAAGCTTATGTTTCCGTCAATTAAGCTTTTTGCTTTTTGAGTGCAGTCTCCTTCCCATGAATAAAATAGTTCGCCTTTTTCTCCTTTAATTGAGTGCTCGAATCTAACTGAACCTGATTTGGAGTAATTAATTGAAATTGTTTCGCCGCCGTTTTTCACTAATTCAATGCAGCCGCTTAAAACAATTAATAAAATAATTAATCCTGCTAAAACTTTTTTCATTTCATCATCTTCCAATTCTTTTCAGCACTTCTTGAATTATTTTTTCTTCGTAGCCAAGGTTTTTCATGGCTTCAATCATGTCTTCCTTTGAATATTCTGCTGTTTTTCCTTTTAATACTATCATTATTTTCTTTATCTGGTCTTCTTCTTCTTTTGAAAAAACCACTTTTTCCTTTCCAAAGCCGATTCTTTCAAAAAAGCCTTTCTTTTTTTCTGTTTTCGGTTCAGGTTTCTTTGGCTCTTCTTTTTTCTTTAACTCTTTTTCTTCCTCTTTTTTCTTTGCTTCTTTTTTTTCTTCAACTATTTTCCTTAACTTTTCTTCCTGTTCTTTTGCAGTTTTTCTTGGCACAACAAGCTTCTTTTTTTCGTCTTTGTTTTGTTTTTCTGTTTCAGGCGCTTCTTTTTTTTCCGGAATGCCTTTTTGTTTTGCTATTTGTGTTTTGCTTACCTGCACTAATTTTTTCATTTCCTCCAAAAAAGCTGATTTTTCTTTTTCTTTGTCTGGCTTGGCTTCTACTGCTTTTTTTGCCGCAAACTTTCCGTTGCTTTTGAATTCCCCTAATAATTTTTCTGTTTCTTTGACTAAAGGCTTTTCCTGTTCTTCTTCTGTTTTGTCGCCCCATAAATCTTTTTTGTCTTTTTTTTCGAGTTCTGAAAACTCTTTTTTTAACGCGCTAATTGTTTCTTGTTTTTCTTTTCTCCATTTGTCGTCTGACTGTGGTTCAATGGCTTTGCTTATTTTTTCTAGTTCTTCTTCTTCGTTTGAGTCAAGTATTTTTTGCACAAACCTTTTTTCGTGTTTTTCTTTTTCTTTTTCTGATTCAAATAAAGGCTTGTCTTTTTTTCCAACCATTTCCTCGTATTTTTTTATTGTTTCATCAAGTTTTCTTCCTATCTTAGGGTACTCTGTTTTTTCTCTTGGCTCTCTTTTCGGCGGGAACTCTCTTAACAGTTCTTCTGTTTCTTTGACTAAAGGCTTTTCAGGCATTGCCTCTGTTTCTTGTTGGTTTAATTGCATTAATGTTGTTTCTTTTCTTTCCGCAAACTTTCCTGTGGTTTCTTTTTCTTTTATCGGGGTTTTATCTTTAACCGGTTTTGTTGTTTTTTCCAGAGGCATTTCTTTTTTTTGCGTTAATCCTGTTAGAGTTGATTTAATTGATTCAAATAATCCTTTTTTTTCGCCTGTTTCTTTTTTCTGTTCAGGCTTTGCTTTTGTTTCTGCTGGTTTTAATTCTTTTTTCAGGAAATCAGGTTGTTTTGCCTGTATTGGTTTTTCTGGTTTTGTTTCTTGCTTGAACTCAAACTTTTTTTCCTGTGTTTGTGGTTCAGTTTTCTTCTGACCGAACAAAGAGGATAGAATTGATTTTTTTTCTGGTTCTTTTATCATTTCTCTTATTGCCTGTGAAGAAGTTTTTTCTGCTTTTATTTCAGGCTTTAATGCAGGAATTTTTGTTTCCGGCTGGATTATTTTTGGGGGTTCAGCTTTTTTTTCCGGTTCCGGTTCCCATAACCCTTTTTCGTCTCCAAACCTTAATTCAGTTAACATGATTTTTCTGTCCAGTTTTTTTTCCGGAATCATTTTTTCGAGTTCGCGCATTTTCCTGTTTTTTGAGAAAGAAAGAGGTTTTTTTGTTTTTTCTTCTGTTCTTTTTTCTTTAGTTTTATTCAATTCAAGAAAGCCTTTGTTTTTTAGGTAAACGTATGCTGCATAGCCGAATACAATGAGTATTCCAATGATTAACCCTATCTGGATTAATTCATCTGTTGTGAAAGCCATTTCAGCTAAATAAAGAGCTTTTAGTTATTTAATTGTTGCGGAAGAACAGCCTGTTTCTTTCACGAAAAGCTTTTCACTATAGTCTTTAATGCTTCAATAAAAGCATCAATTTCTTCTTTAGTGTTATACAAGTAAAATGACGCCCTGTCCAGTCCTTTTGGGTTTAAAGAACTGACTAACGGCTCAGCGCAATGCATTCCGCTCCTAATTGCGATATTTGCATATTCATCCAAGGTTAAAGCTAAATCGTGTGCTTCAATTTTTTTTGCTTCAAACAAAATTATTCCAACCTGTTTTTCCTCGTTTTTTGGAGTAAAAACTTTAACTACATCAATTTCACTTATTTTATCTAAAGCATGTTTTGTTAATTCTTTTTCGTGTTTTCTCACTTTATCCATTCCAATTGCTTTCAAATACTCTACTGCTTTTCCTAATCCAATCATTCCGCTGATGTTTGGTGTTCCTGCTTCAAATTTCCATGGAATTTTATTCCACGA
>JBDRFE010000064.1:0-2194 GCA_043819075.1 archaeon | reverse complement strand
AACACTGCATCCCCAAGCCTTTCCCAAAATCAGTTAAATCCTCTCCAGATGTAAAAGTTAGGCCAATGTTTTCTTTATTGATTTTTAACAATTCAGAAAGGGATTCTTTAATCTTATCATGGTGAGGCCCTAGATTAGGTTTTTTTGCCTCTATCATCATTCCTATGTTGTTTATTCTGTAGTTTTTTTCTTCTAATTTTTTTAGAATTACTTCTAAATATTCTTTGCTGTCAGTAATTCCATCCTGTAAACATATCTTGTCAGCATAACAGCCAATTGATTTTCCACCTATTGCCTGGCTTAGAGCATTGAATAAAGCATGCAGGATGACATCTCCGTCTGAGTTTGCTTTTAAGCCTGGTTCATTAGGGATTTCAATGCCTCCAAGAATCAATGGCTTTTCTTTTTCTGTTTCAAACCTGTGGGAATCCAGGCCAAGGCCGACTCTTGCTCCTTTAATTATCTTTTCTGCTGCAACTAAATCTTCTGGTGTTGTTATTTTGATATTTTCTTTATTGGTTTCAACAATTTTTACTTTTTCTCCTAATCTTTCAATTAAAGCAACGTCATCTGTTGCATAGAAATTATCTTTGTATGCCTGATCAAAAGCCTTGACTGCTAAATCATATTTCATTGCCTGCGGAGTCTGCATTCTCCATATTTTGTTCCTATCAAGAGTTTTTGAAACAAAATTTTCTTCATTGACCTCTTTTAATGTATCCACTGATTTTAAGGCTGCAACAGCAGCACCATGTTTTTTTGCCTCTTCTATTATGTTCTTTACTGTTTCATTGTCTACAAATGGGTTTGCTGCATTATGGATCACTATAATATCGTCATTATCTCCATTTTCTATGGCTTTTATCCCGTTATACACTGAATCCTGCCTTTTTTCCCCGCCAAAAACAATATTTTTTATTTTGAGGTTGTATTTTTTTATTAAATTTTTAATTTCCTGTTCATCATCTTTGTTTATTACTAAAATAACTTTATCAATAGAATCTGAATCTTCAAAAACTTTGATTGTGTGATAGATTAATGGTTTTTCTTCCAGGCTTAAAAGGATTTTATTTACTTTTGACTGCATTCTTTCTCCTTTTCCTGCTCCTACAATGATTGCTGTGTTCATCCTTCGATTTCCTTTTTTGTTTTTCCTTTTATTTTCTTATCAACATCTAAGATTTCATCCAAGTCAGGGCTTTTAATTACATTATGCTCGTCCATCATTTTTCTGATTAATCTTGGAATCTCAAGAAATTTGATCTTATCCTGTAAAAAATACTGGACTGCAACTTCATTGGCAGCATTCAATACTGCAGGCATCGTCCCTCCAATTTTTCCAGCTTCATACGCATATTTGAAGCAGGGAAACATGCCCACCTCAATTTTTTTAAAGGTCAATTTTTTTATATTTTCAAAACCCAATTTTTCTAAATTATTGGGAAAACGTTTTGGATAAGTTAATGCATATTGTATTGGAAATTTCATATCATTCTTTGAAAACTGTGCCAAAAAATGACCATCAATAAATTCTATTAAGGCATGAACTATACTTTGCTCATGAATAATGGCGCCTATCTTTTCAATTGGAAACTGAAACAGGTGCATTGCTTCCAAAACCTCATTGCCTTTATTCATTAAAGTTGCAGAATCAATTGTGTTTTTGCCGCCCATTTGCCAAGTTGGGTGTTTTAAGGCTTGCTGCAAAGTTACATTTTCAAGCTCTTCTTTTTTTAGGTTGTGGAACGGCCCTCCTGATGCAGTTATAATAATCTTTTTTATTTCATCTCTATTTTGTTTTTCAAGGCATTGAAACAAACCAGAATGCTCTGAATCTATTGGTGTTAATGCAATGTTATTTTCTTTAACAAGATTCATCACTATTTCTCCTGCCACAACTAAGGTTTCTTTATTTGCCAGTGCAACATTCTTTTTTGATTTTATTGCATTAACTGTTGGTAAGATTCCAGAAGAACCCACCAGCGCATTTACGACAGTATTCGCATTTTCTAAACTTGCTATTTTTATTAATCCCTCCATACCAGAATGAACTTCTATATTAGTTTGTTCTTTTAATAAATCAGCCTTTTCTTTCTGCATGACTGCGACTGCTTCTGGCTTAAATTCTTCTATTTGTTTTTTTAATAATTCAATGTTTGAGTTAGCTGTTAATCCGACTATTTTGAATTCATTA
>JBDRFE010000063.1:0-16460 GCA_043819075.1 archaeon | reverse complement strand
GGGCAACCTGCACTTTTTCTTTTTCGGAAAAAAGAAAAAGGGCGGTGTTAAAACCATTTCTTTTCTTTTTTATTTCATGCAGGAATTTGACTCTGATTTGCATTACCATAGCCCTTTCTCTGGAGGGGTAAGCAAGAACATGCTGATTCCAATTATAGCAGAACAGGCTGAACTAAAAGGACTGCATTTATTGAGCTCAGCTGACTGCCTTAATGGGCCCTGGATAAAACACTTGAAACAGAATTTAACTGAAGAAGAAAACGGCTTGTTTAAATCAAAAGAAAAAAACGTTTTTTTTGTTTTGGGAACCGAAGTGCAGTGCTCTGACAGAGTGCATCACATAATTTTTTTGCCGGATTTTAATGCAATAGAAGAAGTCAGAAAAAAGTTTTCAAATTACACTAGAGAACTTGATTCTGTTATGGGCGGAAGGCCAAGATTAAAATTAAATGCCGAAAAAATTGCTGAAATAGTTTTTGACGCAAAAGGATTGATTGGACCGGCTCATGCTTTTACTCCATATTTTGGAGTTTACGCTTACTTTGATTCAGTGAAAAAAGCTTATGGGGAACAAGGCAAAAAAATTTCTTTTATTGAATTAGGGTTAAGCGCTGATTCCTTTCTTGCAGACAAAATTCCAGAAAACAGGGAATACATTTTTCTTTCAAATTCTGATTCACATTCGCCTTGGCCTTTTCGCTTGGGAAGAGAGTTTAATAGGATTAAATTAAAGGAACCTTCTTTTAAGGAACTAAAAAAAGCCTTGGAAGAAAAAGAAGAGAAAAGAATTGTATTGAATGCCGGCTTGAATCCAAAAGAAGGCAAATACCATAAAACTGCATGCAGTTCATGTTATTCAAAGTATTCTTTGCAGGAAGCCGAAGGAATTAAATGGAAGTGCACTGAATGCGGAAAAGAAATCAAGCGCGGAGTCATTGAAAGAATTGAAATGCTTTCAGACAAAAAAAACTTAAAGCCTGATTTCAGGCCGGATTATTTGCATTTGCTTCCGTTGCAGGAAATAATCCAGCATTCAGTGAAAATCAAGCTGATTACTTCTCCTAAAATTCAGTTGTTGTGGAAAAAATTCGTTGAAAGATTTGATTCAGAAATAAATGTTTTGGTTGATGAGCCGATTGAAAACTTAACTGAAGTTGACAAAGACATTGCTGAAAGCATTGAATGCTTCAGGAAAGGCTTGGTGTTGTTTGAAGAAGGCGGGGGAGGAAAATATGGAAAGCCGATTATCTGCAGGAATGAAAAAGAATTTGAGAAAAAAAAATTCGAGTTAGAACAAAAAGAAAAAAAAGTTTTTGCTTCAAGGCAGAAAAAACTTTCAGAGTTCTGATTACCTTACATAAGACAGTTCTTTTTCCGGCATGTCTTCCTGCTGTTCTTCTAACTGCTTGCTTAACTGCTGAAAAGCTTTTTCTATTTCCTTTGATTCTTTGTCTATCTGGTTCATGTTAACAGCAAAACCAAATTTAAGGGACAATAATTCAAGAATTTTTTTTGCAGAACCGTTGTCTCCGTAAATTAATCTTGCATTTGTTTCACCCATTAAACAGGCTCCTTTAATGCCGTGTTTTGCCGCCAAACCAATAATTAATCCTGCCGCACCGGAAATCAGTCCTTCTTCGTGGCCTTCAACTGCTTTCAGTTTCCTGAAGCCTGCGAGAATTTTTTCGTCTGTTGCAGCAACAATTACTTTTGGCTCTGAATTCATTCTTTTTTCGCCTACATTAATTCCTGCAAGAGTATAAATTTCTTTTACTCCAATGGCTTTTGCAGCCAAAACAATTTTTTCCGCAAACTCATAATGTTCTTTTGCAGAAGCAATTGACGCATCAAGTGCAGGCTGAACAGGCCCTGCAAGAAAAACAAAATCTTTTCCCTTGAATTTATAGTAATAAAACTCGTCTTTGATTAATTCAATCATGGAATTTTTTGTATGAATGCTTGGAGGAAAAGAATCAGATGTTATTTCAGCTATTTTTTCCGCCTTAAACTGTTTTAACAAATAATCTACCGTGATTTTTCCAACCAATCCTATTCCAGGCAGGCCTGAAAACATCACTGCGTTCTTTAATTTTTTTTTCTTCAAAAAATTTACTTCAGTCATGGCATCTACTCTTTTTCCAGTTTCTTAAACTCTGCTTTTCCTTTTGATTTCAAAACAATTTTCATTGCTTCTTCAGATGAATCCTTTAATTTTTTTTCCGCTGACTTGAAATCAGGCGAAGTTACCGCTATTTTGTATTTTCCAGAGCCAAGGTAAATTATTTCTGACCCGCTTCCAGCAATTTTTTCCGCTTTTTCAAGCGCATTCTTTATTACTTCAACCCCGTCTGGTTCAAAACAAGTTAATTCAAGCACGCCTTTGACAGATTTTTTTGGAATAGAAACATTTTTACTTACTAATTTCAGGAGCTCTGAATTCCATGGTTCTGCCACACTTGAAGAGACTTTACCTGAAAGCGAAATCTCGTTGAATGCTTCTGGAAGAGAATCAAATTCATGCAAAAGGGGTTCAGCTGTTTTTTCCCAGGCATCATCAAAAGAAACTTTTCTTGTTTTTGCCAGGACTTCAATTAATTTTTTTGCCCTAACAAGCCTGTTGAATTCCTCTATCTTGCTTCTCTGCACTCCAGAAGAAACTTTTGTCAGGCTTAAATCAATCTGGTTTTTTGTCCTGTCAATTGCAAGTACTTGAGCTGCCCTTAACTGGTTTTCTTTCACAAAATTCCTGATGTTTTTAACCCAGCCTGAAGTGACCTGAGAAATATGAATAAAACCTTTCTGGTTGCTGTATTCCGGCAGCTCGCCAAAAGCACCGTATTCAAGGACTTTAGTTATTTTAACTACAACAACTTCAGTCGGTTCAGGCAATTCTTTTTCCAATTCAACACCTTTATTCCTGTGAAAGGACTTTGATTACTTTTGCCTCAATTACTGCTTTTGAAGCAGAAGGATAAACAATAGTGTGATTACAGCCATCACATTTTATTTCTGTCACTGACGCAGAAAACACTTTTCTTTCAGTTCCGCATTTAATGCATTTAATCAGCAAAAACTTTGTTTTCGGGCCAGGAATCAATTTTTTTACCATAATATTTCTCCTACAATTTTTCCCCGATTTTTCTTGAAACAAAAAGCTTTGCAATCTTCGGGGGAAGCATTACTGACTGGTTTTTCTTGAACGGACCGTACTCTTTCATGTCGGTTCCGATAAAAGAAGGAATGTCTGAAAGAATTTTCACTGAAACTTTATTTAAACCCTCCTTTTCTTTGAGGTCATTGTTTTTTTTCTGGACAAAAACTGATTCAATCAAAGCATTATGTGATTCAAGGATTTTCAGTATTTCGCCAAACATTTTTTTTTCTTCTGAAGCCATTAACTCATTGTTTTCCTCTGAAGTTTTTGACGAAATCAATGCCTTTGACAAAATCTTTTTTTCCCTTAAATTCAGGATTTCTTCAACCATTTTTTTCAGGTTCGTGAAAGCCCTTGCCTTAGAGAAATCAAGTTCCTGCATTGAAGTAAAATAATTCTGTTTTTCCTGCAAAATGAAGTCAGTCAGTGAATCAAAAAAGTCTTCCTGCACTTCAACTAACTTGGATGTATTTTTTTCAAGCCTGTAAATTTTTCTTATTTCATCGTAATCCAAAACCATTATCCCACCAGTTTTGCCGAATTCCTTGCAAGCAGGTAAACTGCAGCAAATTCAGGAAGTATTGCCTGCTCTGAATTAAACGGGCCAAAACATTCGCTGCCTAAAGTGAATTCAGGCGCCTTTTCCACAAATATCTTCAAGGGATTACTTGAAAAAATTATGCTTTCGTTTAATGCATTAAATTCCTTTAAACGTTCTTTCTTTAACTGCACTGCAAGCAATCCGGTTGAGCCATGAATTGTGTTTGGAACACGGATTATTTTTGCCAAATCCATTGACGTCTGCCTGTCAACAAAAAGTTTTTCGCTTTCAGCCAGGTTAAACAATAAAGTGTTCCAGAATTTTTTTGAATCAGCTGTAACAGGGAAAAGAAAACCGTTTTGCATGCCTTTCAGGATTAAATCCTTTTTTTCCAGCAATTTTTTTATTGCTGAAGTCCTTGCATTGCCTAAGGCACTGATTTTTTCTGCATTATCTTCTTCAATTAATTTCCTTAAAACAGAAAGAAGTTTTTTGCTCCAGCCAAACGCATCATCTTCTTTAGGGCAAAGCATTTTCTTGTTTGAATAAACAAAGCCTAATTCTTCTAAATCAAGGTCTTTTGCAGTGAGAAAATCCAGTAATTCAATTCTTGCTGACTGTTTCATGCCCTGGATTTTTTCGCTTTTTATGTGAATATGAAAGCCTTTTGAACCGGAAAAATTAACTGAAATCCCTTCATCAAAACCAAAATCTTCTTCAAGAATACCTATTAATTTAAGCGACTGCTTTTTTGTTGCTTCAAGGCAGTTTTCACAAACCCATTCAGTTGTTTCAACTGAATTCCCGCAGGACGGGCATTTTTCTATTAAGCCTTTTCCTTCTGCACGGCATTCAAGGCATTTCCAGGAATCATGTTTTTCCTTGCAAGAAGTTTTAATGTCATCTGCATCAAACTCGTAAATTAAGTCAGATTTAATGAAATTTTTTCTTTCCATTGGCCTGTTTTCAGGAAACTCATACAAGGCAGGAGAATAGGATACAAAAAAAGGCGCCTGCTCCCTTAAAAAATAATTGAATTCTTTTGCAGAAGAGAAAGACAAATGCCTTGCAATAATTTTTTTGCCAAAAACCCCGTAACCGAATTCCCTTCTCTCTGGTTCTGGCACCGAGTCAACAAAAACAGTTTTATAGTATGAACTGAACTTTTTTTGCAGGAAATCAACTGCTTTCTGGTCTTGCATTAAAGAATTGTAAAGAGAAATAATTAAAAGATTGAATTGATTAAGGATCACATTGATGTTAAAATTACTATAATAATTACAGGTACAATAGTTAGCATCAAAGTTATTACCAAAGAAAGAAAGCCAGTAAAAAATGCGTTGGGTTTTGTATAACCATAAACTTCCTCAAGAGCCAAAGCAAGCAAATACAAAGAATAAAGAAAAACAATGAATTGGAGAAAATAAGTTAATATGCCGAACATTTTGTCTCCTAATAACTCTAGTGGAAAACGAACTAATGCAAACAAAAGCAACAACGGAGTAAAATACAATGAAATTAAATAAAATTGTTCTTTTATTTTTGTTTTTCTTCCGGAAAGTTTAACTAATAAAAATAAAACTCCTTGCCAAATAGCCAGCAATATAAAAAATATAACCAGCATCCAGACAAACACTGCTATTACTCCTGAAAGCACAGGAGAAGTAGTAAGAGATAATTTCATTCCTTCAATTAATTCAAAAACAAAGAATGCAACTAAGAAATAAATCAATCCTATAAAAAAAGATGCTTTTTGCTTTTCTTTAGCAAAAGTTTCTTTTGGATGAACAAAAGCATTAAACCAGGTTAAAACAAAATTTTCCACAATATAAGAAAAGCTTTGTTATTTTTAAAGTTAACTCAAAATAAGTTAAAAAAAAAAAGAAAAAGGAATTAGAAAATAAATAAACAATTAAAAGCTGTCGTCGTCTGAGTCTTCTTCTGGCACAGCATCTGAACCATCTGAGTCTTCTTCTGGTAATTCCTCTTCGTCATCTTTTTCCTGTAATTTGTATAAATCAATGTTACTCATTTCTTTGCCTCCTTAAAAAGCATTAAAGAACCATTAACCGTAAGATATTTATTTAGTTTCGGTTGGATCGCTTTTTGGTGCTTTCAGGTTTTTCAGGTTCCTAATGTAGTAGCCTAAAGGGCTTTTAATATTCTCACAAGAGTCATTCCTCAAGCACAATCCGTGTTCTTCAACTTTAGAACACAAAGGGCTTGAATACCTTGGCTTCTGTTCTTTTCCTTTAATGTTATTGAAATGATATAAAACGGTTTTTGCCTTGAAGTTTGACGCCCTGGAATAAAGTTTTAGGAAGTCTTCCCCTGAAATTCTTGCATTAATCAAAAAACAGGCTAAATCAAAGTTAGCTATATGGCTTAATTTTGAGCCAGAAGAAAGTTTTTCATGCAAAAAAGACATGCATGGCGGGAAAAACTCTATTCTCTGGTTTCCAGAAAACCTGAATTCAGGAAGGGTTTTTTTCATTGAAGAAAACTCTTTGTTTAATGCAACTGCATTTTCCCTGAATTTTTTGGGAATGTTTTTTATTGGCACAGGCAGGGAAAAAAACACTTTATTGAATGCAAGGCTTGAAACAAACCGTATTGCATCATTTCTGCTTAAAAAAACTTTTCCGCTTGAAACCTGCTGGTTAACCAGCTTCAAGTCATTAAAAAAAGACATTGAAAGAAAGTCCATTAAATTAACTGAAACAACAAAAGCTTTTTTTTCAGAAAAAGAAAACTTTAGTTTAAAGTCATTCAATAATTCAAACAGTTTTTCATTGCTTTCCTCTTTTTCAAGGAATTTGAACACACTGGAAGAAAGCATTAAAGCAAACTTTCTGTTCAGCGCAGGGGAATTAATTGCAGACAAAAGGATTTTTGCAACAGGAAAAGCAGTTATCTCGTTTAACATTAAATCGGTTGAAGAAGAAACTTCTTTCATTAAATAAGGTTTTTTCCTGAAAGAATTCAAGAGCATTATTTTTGCGCGCTCCATTACCTCTTCAGAAACATCCTCTAATTCAAGCTTTTCTTTTTTAATTAATTCTTTTGCTTTCTCAGAAAAAGGGAACATTTGCGCGAAAAGAAGCACTTGTTTTGAATGCATACACTAAAATATGAATTAAAAAGAATAAAAAATGGAAAGTAAGCGGGTTGCCACTGGCAAAACGACAAAACTAATGAAAGATAACTTTTTATTATGTTTTGTTATATTTTGTGTTGGTGAGTGAATGGTTCAATCAATAATAAAACTTAAAGAAAGGCAGGACAGGGTTCTGACTATTGTAAAAGGAAAATACGGTTTGAAGAACAAATCTGAAGCAGTCAATTTGATTGTCGAAAAATTTGAGGAAGCATTTCTGGAACCTGAACTTAAGCCTGAATACAAAGAAGAATTATTGAAAATAGACAAAGGAAAGTTCAAGAAATTTTCAAGCATAGAAAAACTCAGAAGGGAACTTGAAAATGCATGAATTTGAACTTAGCGAAAAACTTCGGCGAATTTTAAAAAAACTGTCAAAAAAAGACAAGACAAGGCTTGAAATAACCCTGAAAAAAATGGATGAAATCCGCAACAGCGAAGAAATTGAACATTATAAGAATCTCTCTTATGACCTTAAAGAATTCAAGAGAGTCCATGTTGATTCCCACTTTGTTTTAATCTTCAAGTTTGACAAAAAAACATGGAAAATCAGGTTTGAAGACCTACAGCACCATGACACGATTTATAAAAGATAAAACTTGCCGGCAATTATAAAATCATGTGCGCCAAATGGAACTGGATTTTGCTTTGGCCGATTGAATAGCTTACTTTCATCGGAGCATCACCTTTTAATTCAAGTTTAATCATTGAGTCCTGGTCAGCTTCCTTTATTATATTGGTCAAAAAATTCAGTGAATACTTGCTGACTACCTCTGAAGTTGTTTTGACTACAATATTTTTTGTTTCTTTTGCAACAGTTTTTAAGGTTCCGGAAGAGCCTCTTGCTTCAATCATGAACTGGTTTCCTTTTGCCCTTAAAACAACCGAACTGCCGAATAAAGACGCATCCTTTAATGCTTCCTTGAACATTCTTGCATTAATTTCAACTGTTGCATCAAACTTGGTTGAAGGAATATTTATTTCTTGTTCTGATACCTCAATTAAAGGCAGCCTGAAAGACCTTGAAAGGTCTCCTGCAAAATGAATTGACATCTCGTTTTCAGTTAACTCTAAAGTCATTCTGTCATTTGGAAGAATCCTTGACATAATTTTGTTTAATTCAACTAAGTCAACTCCAACATAGCTTGGGTCAACAGAGTATTTGTCAAAAGAGCTTTTTACAATAGAATAATCAACTAAAACTATCTGGCTTGGGTCAATGGCTTTAAAGCTTATTCCAGAGTCATTAAATCTGAAGTTTCCTTCTGAAATAAAAGTAGATAAAGCATTGATTGCTTTAGCCCAAGACTCAGGCTTTTTTAATTCAATTGCCATAGTTAAACCCCCTGACTGCAAAAAAAAACATTTCTAAGCCATATTATGCTGGTTAATGCTTTTAAATTATTCTAATACTCCAGCGAGAGGAGTTATACAATGTCAGTTTTAGCTCTTCTGAGGGCTTCTTGGCGTTCTCTTTCTTTTGCCCGCCTTTCTTTTCTTGAGGGCCTGCTAAACTTATCGAGTTTTCTCTGGCTTACTTTTGACAAAGCCTTTGGGCTTAATTTTCGTCCAAGGGTTCCTTTTAGTCCGGGAAACTCTCTTCTCTTTTTTCCCATAACAGGATTAAAAGCATCCAGGTCTCTTCCAAATCTTCTGACTTTGCGGTCGCTTACCTTTGCCAGCGAACTCTGGCTCAGCATTGTTCTTCGTTTAGGTCTCCCGAAATTAGGGTCATTTCGGCGTATTCGTTCTGCCTTAAGCTTGTCAACTAACGCACTAAATTTTGCTATTTTTTTTACCGGAATAAAAACCACCCCGATTCAATATTAAAATATTGTTTTCTTTTTTTATAAACTTAACTGTAATTAGTTTTGTAATGAAAATTAAAGCAGTTTTGTTTGACATTGACGGAGTATTAATTAATTCATTAGAGGCAAACAGGAATTTTATCAACGCATTGCTGAAAGAACAGGAAAAAAAGCCTTTAAGCAAAAAAGAGTTTTATTCAATCAGATTCATGACAGTCAAACAAGTAATAGAAAAATACTGCCCTGAACTAAGTGAAGAAGAAGCAGGAAAAACAGCTGAAAGATGGTCTGCAAAATACTTTGAATTCACTCCTTTAACCAAAAAAAACAACGGAATAAAAGATTTGCTTGAATTCTTAAAAGAAAAAAAAATCAAGTTAGGGGTAATAACCAACAGGACAAAAACCACTGTATTAGACTACCATAAGCTTTCAGGATTCTTTGATGTTATTGTGACTGCAACAGATGTAATAGAGCCAAAGCCTTCGCCTGAAGGAATCAAAAAAGCGTTAAAAAAATTAAATGTTAAAGCAGAAGAAGCAATTTTTGTCGGCGACGCAGAAACAGATATTCAGGCAGGAGAATCTGCTGGGGTGAAAATGCTTGTTTATAAGACAAAAATAGGAAAAGAAAAAAACAGAATCAAAGAATTTGAGGAAATAAAAAAGTTTTTGGAATAAATTAATGGATGTGATTCAATGCAGGAAAAAGATTTTGTTAAATTATTGAGCCCAAGAATAAGCTGCCTTGTAATCACAAAAAGCCTTGAAGGAAAAATTAATGCCGCGCCATATTCTTTTGTTTTTCCCTTCAGTTTTGAACCCCCTCTAATAGGAATAGGGGTTGGAAAAAATAAAATGACTTTCAAAAACATCAAAGAAACAAAAGAGTTCACAGTAAATGTGATTTCAGAAAATTTTGCGCAAAAAGCGGTTAACTGCGAGGAAAAAATTGAATTTGACAAAAGACTGGAAAAAAATGAATTGCATTCAGAGAAATCAGAAAAAATCAGTGTTCCAAGGCTAAAAGAAAGCAAGGCAGTGTTGGAATGCATTTTAAGTGAAGTATTAGAGTTAAAAGAAGCAGACCATGCAATTGTTGTTGGAAAAGTTGTTGCAGTGAAAGCAATTGAAGCTGAAGGAAAACCAGACATTGATGCAATGAATTATTTAATGCATGAAACAGGAAATGTTTTCAGAAAAATAGGGGAAAAAGTTTTTCTTGAAAGAAAGAAGTGAACTAAATGTACTCAAAAAAAAATTCTGCGGTAATAGTGATTGATTTGCTTGAAGAATTTGTTTATGGAAACGAAAAAGAAATTCTTCTGCCAAAAAACAGGAGCAAAAAACTGATTAAAAATATTGTAAAGCTGGCTGAAAAAGCAAAACAAAAAAAAGTTCCAGTAATCCATGTTCATTGCTTTCACGGCAAAAATGACTCTATTTTCAGGGTAACCGGAAGGCACGCAGTAAAAGGAAAAAAGAAAACAAAAACAGTCAAAGAATTAGAAAATTTGATTGATTTTACTGTGCATAAAAAAACTTATGATGGATTTTATAAAACAGATTTAGAAAAACTTTTGAAAAAACTGAAAGCAAAAAACCTGTTTTTTGCAGGAATTCAAAGCGACTGCTGTGTTATGGCAACAGGCTTTAGTGCAGTATTCAAAGGATTTAATGTTTTTGTTGTAAAAGATTGTGTTCAAACAAGGACAAAAAAAAGGCAGGAAATTGCAATGGAAAGATTAAATAAGCTGGTGGGAAGAATTATTTCACCGGAGAGAATCAGATGGTAAAAAAAATGCAGGGAGAAAAAAGCCTTGTTTCACTGGTTAATTTAGCTGGAAACATTTTTTTGTTTTTAATAAAAATTTTTGTAGGAGCACTTACCGGAAGCTTTGCATTGCTTGCAGATGCAGTTAATTCTTTTTCAGACATTTTTTCTTCTTCAATTGCATTGATTGCAGTAAAGATTTCATCAAAGGAACCAGATGAAGACCATCCTTTTGGGCATGAAAGAATTGAATCAGTTACAGGATTAGTAATAGGAATACTTGTTGCAGTAGTAGGAGTTGAATTAATAAAAGAAGGATTATTGAAACTTGTTTTTGGAAACAAAGTGCAGTTCGGGTTAATCGCAATCATTGTTTTGCTGATAACAATTGCGCTCAAAATATTTCTTTCAGTTTACACTAAAAAAGTGGCGGAAAAAACAAAAAGCATGGCTTTACTGGCAGTAAGCGAGGACAGCAAAGCAGACGTAATAATTTCTTTCACTGCATTAATCGGCGTATTTGGAGCAATAAACAATTATTCTTTTCTAGACCCTTTAATGGCTTTAGTTATTTCAGTTTATATTATCAGAAGCGGAATCAGGATTGCATTAGAGAATTCAAACCAATTAGTTGGAACTGCTCCGCCAAAAAAAACAATTGAAGAAATAAAGCTGAAGGCAATGGAAGTTGACGGAGTTAAAAACGTTCACGATATCAGGGCACAGTATCTGGGAAATTTAGTCCAAGTTGAAATACATGTTGTAGTTGACGAAAAAATTTCTGTACAAGAAGCACATTCAATCGGAAAAACCGTTCAGTACTCAATAGAAGAAATGGAAGAAATTGACAGGGCATTTATTCACATCGACCCTTTTTTTAACGCAGGTTATTTCTGGGGTAACGCAAAGTTATTAGGAAAAAAACCAGTGCAACAAAAAAAGCTGTAAGGAAAGCAGAAAAAAAATCAATTTTTTTTTCAAGCAAAAACTGCACAAAAGAATTGCATGCAAAAGCAATTAATCCTGCAAGAATTCCTGCAACAGCATTAGATGAATTCATTTTAGTTCATCTTTTTTCGGCTTGTTTAACACTACAAGAGAAAAAAACCAGCCTACAATAAAAACAAGCGCCATCTGAAGGAACTGGTAAGAATTGTAATAATATGCGATAAAAACCATGAACCAGATTAAAGTCAAAGCCGCAGTTCTTTTCTCGTAATTTTTTCTGATAAACGGAATGCTTAAATCCATGCACTAAAATAGAAACAAAGTAATTAATAATTTTAACTTCAGGCTCATTTTGGCAGAATCATTATCAAAAACAAAAGATACAGCAAAAGCAATACAATGCCTTCTGTTTTTTTTATCTGCAAATCGCTCCAGGCAAACAGCAAAAAAACAGCTGAAACAACAATTAAGAACGGCCCTAAAACAGTTAAAGTAAAACCAGTGACAACCAATGGATTAATCAAAGCAGAAAACCCGCCTACAAAAAGAATGTTAAAAATATTGCTTCCAATAATGTTTCCAATTAACATGTTATGAAATCCTTTTTGCAGTGACACTAAAGCCACAGCGAGTTCAGGAAGAGAAGTGCCTAATGCAATTAATGTTAAGCCGACAAAAGTGTCAGTGAAAGAAAAAAATTCAGCTATTTTTATTGCAGAGCCAACCATAAAGCTTGCGCCATAAAATAATCCAATCAAAGAAATCAATAAGACAAGAGTTTCCCCTATAAGGATTTTCTTGAAATTGTCTTTCAGAAGGCGCAGGAATTTCCTGAAATTAACTAAATGCTCTATATAAAGTTTTACCTTTAATACTTCCTGAAACTGCACTTTAAACTTGAACATGAAAAACAAGTAAGCAACAAAAAGAAAAACAAGAATTAATGCATCAGAAAAAGAAACAATGAAATCAAACAAAAGAATATAGAAAAGGACTGTTACGCCAATCAAAATATAGCATTCTCTTTCAAAAAGGCTTTTCTCTATTTTAAGAGAATGAATTATTCCTGAAATACCTAAAATCAAGGCAAGGTTTGCTATATTGCTTCCAATAATGTTTCCTATTATCAGCCCTGAATTGCCTGCTAGAGAAGCAACAATAGAAGAAGCAAACTCCGGAAGAGATGTGCCGATTGCAACAACAGTCAATCCAATGACTAATTCTGATATTCCAAAAATTTTTGCCAGCCTTGAAGCAGAAACAACAAACAAGTCACTGCTTTTAAGCAAAAGAAACAAGCCTAAGCCAAAAATAAAGAACTGTTCTATCATGCACTAAAAATAACATCAATAAAATAAATAAATTAACGCTTTAAGGAAAATCTAACTTGATTCAATTCTTGGAGCCAAAAAGTATTCTATTTCCGCTCCGCCGACAGAATAAGCTATTTTTATTGGCGCATTGCTTTTCAAGCTGAGTTCAACTATTGTATCAGAACTAGCAGACTTCAGCATGTCCTGCAAGTAATCCAATGGAAACATTGCATAACATTCTTTTTTTGCGTTTAATTCTTTCAGGTTTTTGTCTTCTTTTGTTATTTCATAAACTGATTCTCCTTTAGAAGAACTTGCCTTAATGAAAAAATTTTTTGAAGTAACACCCAAGGTTACGTGAGTGCTGACTAAAACAGAGTCCTTTAACCCTTCCTGAATTAATCCAGCGCTTGCTTTGACCGAAGCATCAAATTCAACTTTTGGGGTAGGCAGCAGGCCTGAAGAAATTTCAATTAACTGCATTGAAAAATTTCTTGCAGAATCTGATTTAAGCTGGATTTTTAATCTGGATTCTTTTTCATCCAACACAATAATCAGTTTTTCTCCTGCTTTGCTCCTGCTTAAAATCTGGCTTAAGTAATCCAAATCCACTCCAATTCTTGTTTCATGTTCAACCTCGTATTCAGCAAAACCTTTTTTTGGCATCTTAAAGTCAATCATTGAAATCTGTGAAGGGTCTGTTGCCTTTAATTTCAGGCCATCTTTTGATACAATGAATTCTGCTTCATCTATTAAAACAGAAATTGCATCAATTGCTTTCTTGAATTGGATTGCATTGTCTAAAACTAATTTCATTTTTCACACCTTTTTTTTCTTTTCATTAAAAAATATCAATGAAAATGATTTAATTACTAATGTCAGCATATTCCGCTGAAATCAGGGTTTGGTTTCCCAAAAATAATTGACGGAAGGTCATCAAAAACCCAGAGCTTTGCACAGCCAAGCAATGGAATCTTAAAAACTGCTTTGCCGTAAATTTCTTTTTCTGAGACAGCGTTTTTTGTAATGCAGCCCAAAAAAGTTTCATAGCCTAAAATTTCCCTGCCTGAAACACATTCCTGGTCGATTACAGGGTTGGCGTCGCCTTTTGTCAGAAAAAAAACCCCGTCAGAGGCATTGATTTTTGCCACAGTCCTGTGGATTATTTCTTTATTAGAGTAAGGAGAAAAATAAACTATTACATCGCCTTCAGTTGTTAATGGAATTTTTTGCGAACCAATTTCAAGTTCCTTTGATTCAATAAAAGAAATTATTTTTGTTCCTGCAAAAGAGTCTGTTGTAATATTCAAAGGATAAGGAGTTGTTTTCCCGTACTCTGAATACATTTTACCTGAAATGGTTCCATTAAAGTTTACTTCTTCTGCTTTAATGTTTTTTTCCCCGTACAAGACAATTATGTCTCCCCTGTACATTTCCGGCACCATAGAAGAACTTGAAACAATCACCATCGGCGAACTGGTATTCAATAAAAAGCCTAACGCAGAATACAAAAGTAAAGCAAAAACAAGTGCTGATACAACGTATACAATTGAATCAATTGCTTCATCAGAAAAAGATGGATTAGTTTTTTTTGGGTGGTATTTCCTTAAAGCAATTTCAAGGTAAGTGAAAGGGTCAAGCCATTTAAGAAAAGAAAGCTTTTTTTTCAGTTCAAAGTATTCTTTTTTCATTTAAACCAGTGCAAAAAAAATTTAATTGAAATGAAGAAAGAATTCATTTCAGGCTCTTTTTTACTTCTTTCAGGAAGCCATCTAATTCTTCGTCAATTTCTTTTAATGCTTCCAGCAGGACTTTTTTTGGCTCTGCTTTTTTTGTCCTTAAAACAAAAATTGAGTCAGGGTCCATCGGATGATTTAACTTGTATGCAACAAACTCTGTTTCCTTGTTTTCAAGCAAATGAGTTTTCAACAGGTTTGGAAGGGAATGCCTTTCCCCTTTAATTGCAAATTCAAGGAAATTCTTTTCTTTTTTAAGTACTTCTATTTCCAAGCACAACACCTCTTTACATTAATTCGCTTGATAATTTTCTTTTTTCAACTGAACCGCATTTACTGCATTTAAGTGTCTTGTCGTATAAATCTAAAGGGCTCCTGCAAACACAGCAGAAAGCTTTTATGACGCCTAATTCAGGATAAGCTGTTGTGATATCAATCCCGTATTTTGTTACATTAATCACTTTTGCCTTTATAATGTCCCCTACCCTGAATTCATCCCTTAAATTCATTACATGAAATTTTGCGACCTTTGAAATCATTAATTTAGCCGAAGAAAAAAGAGGCACCTGTTTTACATTGTTTTTTTCCGCGCTAAGAATGTCAATTACTGCAAAAGATTCTTTTATTATTGAAACCCTTCCGGTTATTATGCTGCCTGGCTCAATAACTTCATTTGAAGGCTTTTTTTCTTTTATTGAGACTTCTCTTTCCCTGTCATCAAACTGTTTTAAGCCTAATTTTGACGAAAAAACATTCCCTTCTGTGTCTTCAAAAGTGTTTTTTCCAGGAGCATACTCTTCTTCTACTGTAAGAAAGTCGCCTGGCACCACAATATCTTTATCCAAAAAAACCACGTTAAAAAATAAAAACAGATAATATTATTAAAGAAAGAAAACATATTTAAAAGGGTAATAAGAGGGGAAAAAAATGGTCTTGGAGTCAATTATAAGCGGAAAAAACGCAAGAAACCACCCTTTAGTGATGATGTTTCTTGCTGCAGCGCTTTCAAGCGTTGGCATCTGGACAAGCTATTTAACTTTTCCTTCAAGTGCAAGCGTTTTAAGCATTGCATTCATTACAATAGGAATTGTTCCGATTCTATACACTATCTTTATTGTAGAAGAAGCAGAAGAAGCTTCCAAGGAAGGCAAATGGTTTTCATTTATTTCAAGGCATTTTGATTTAATAAAAATTTATTCATGGTTTTTTATCGGATTAATTTTAAGTTACAGTTTATGGTATGTTGTGCTTCCGCCTGAAATGAATGCAACGGTTTTCTCTGAACAAAACACTGTAATTGAAAACATTTCAGAACTCAAAACAGAGTTAACTGGAAACATTACAGGCACAACAACTGTTTGTTCAGACAATTTATGGTGCTGGTTTGACGTAATACTCCAAAACAATTTAAGGGTATTGTTTTTGGGGGTAATCCTTTCAGCAGTTTATGGAGTGGGAGCAATGTTTTTGATTGCATGGAATGCCTCTGTTATCGGCGCAGTAATAGGAAAAGATGCTTTAATGCTTGTTTCAAGCTATGCTTCTTTTGGCGCATTTGCTTATGTTTTTGCTTACTTTCACGGATTAATTAAAGCATTAGGATTGATTCCACACGGAATGTTTGAAGTATTAGGTTATTTTGTCGGAGCAATGGCTGGAGCATTAATCTCTATTGTTGTCACCAAAGGCCATTACAGGAAACACGAAATAAAATTATTAGTTAAAGACAGCATTGGATTAATTTTTCTTTCACTGTTGCTGCTGTTCATTGGAGCAGTAATTGAAGCAGCATTAATTGTGGGCTGAAAATCAATTTTTTTCTTTTTTTTTCTTTGCTTTTAAGTAAGCATCAACCATTTCATGAGTAACGCCAATTGAACTTAAATCAAGGCCTTTTCCTGCAACATTCTGGCCAAGAGAGTCAGCTAACTTTGATAATTCCATTGGAAAAATTATTTTAGTGCTTTTTCCGTCAGCCATTTTTTCCAAGGCATTAATGTAATAATATGCAATTGTTTTATCGCTTAAAG
>JBDRFE010000062.1:0-9456 GCA_043819075.1 archaeon | reverse complement strand
TGCGCTAATTCAATTGTTTCAGGCGAGCTTCCTGTAATCAAAGAAACTGTAATCACAATCCTTGCCACGTTGAACAAAAAAGTCGCAATTCCTGCGCCAACAACCCCTAAAACTTTTTTTTCTTTTGAAATCCCTGCTGTTGCAATTACAGCAGAAGCTAAAAGAATAAATTCCATTAATCCGGTGCACAAATAGCTTATCTGGATTGAAAAGTTTTCAAACAAAATTAATACTGGTTCCTGGAAAACAATTTCTCCTTGCAATCCAATAACAGTTAAAACAATTGCAGCGCTTTTTGCTATTAATAATTCAATCCATTTCAATGGAATTAATTCAATCAAAACTGAAAGAATCACATAACTTATTACAAGAATTAAAAGGAATTTTCCCCCTTTTACCGCGTCTTCTTTCTGCATTCAAGAATACTTTGTCTAAGAAAAGCTTAAATAATCCTTTTTGCGTAGAGTATATATGGCTTCTTTAACTGATGAATTTTCTTTGATTGTAAAAAAAAGCTTTAACTGGATGTTATGGCTTTACCTTTTTGCAGTAAGCATTGCAGGCGGAATAGTAATTGTTTTTTCTTTTATTGTATTTCTTTTGCTTGCATTAATTGTTTTGCTTTCACTTGGCTTCAGCAGTTTGCTTGCATGGATTTTATGCCTTATACTGTTTATTTTATTCCTTTTGGCTGCTTTTTTTGTTTCAGCCGCGCTCCAAGGAGCTTCATTAAATATTTCAATGGAGTTTCTTGAAAAAGGCAGGCTTGATTTTTGGAGTGCATGGGGCAAAACAAAGCCAAGAATTATGACTGCATTCAAGGTTGACTTGATTGTATCAGTTTTTTTCCTTATTGTCTTTTTTGCCTGTTTTCTTCCGTTCATTTTTTCTTTAATGAATTTTTTTGCTTCGCTTAATTTAACTGATTTTTTGTTTGCAGGGCCGGGAGACTTTCTCAGGGTTTTTGCGCCGTTAATTGTTTCTTTTTTGATAAGCCTTTTGGTTTTTATTGTAATTTCAATTATTTTGCTGCCTTTTAGTGTAATATATAAGCAGGTTCCTTTCTTTGAATCCCTTCCCGCAACAGATTCAATCAATAGGGCAATTTTTCTGGCGAAAAAAAATTATCTGAAAAACCTTGCATTTTATTTCATTTTCTTTGTTTTCATTATGGTTGTTTCACTGGTTTTTGCTTTTGTCATAGGAATTTTCACTGTTGCAATGGTTTCAGGGATTGTCTGGCTTGTACTCTTGTTAATCTTTTTAAGGGTTATAATTCAGGTTATTTTTTCTGTCTGGGTTTCAGCTTTTTCTTTTTTGTTTGAAACAAAAATCTATCAGATTAATGTTGAAGGCGAAAAACAAAGGAAAACTATTGAACCAAAAACTTCTGTGAAAAAGCGTTCAAGGCCTTCAGCTAAAAAAAGAAAAAAATAGTTTTGTTTTTCTTTTAAAGAAATGCTTTAATATAACTTCCACCTATTTTTTTAGGTTCAGATGAAGATAGGCAATTTTGAAGTAGGCGATTATGCAGTAAAGGAAGCCGGCGGAAAAAGGCACTTAATTTTTGACTGCAGGAACTGCGTTTACTCTTCTTCTTTAACCGACGACAAAGCTTGCAGATACCATGTAATAACCATTTTGTCGCAGGTTGAAGCAGACTTAATTGTTTTAGCTGAAGTCTATGAAAGAGTCTTTAATTCACAGCAAACCAAGCTGTTAAAAGAAATTTCAGAGTTGCTTCCAAAATTTGAATTAGAAAACATCTGGGGAGTAAAAAATTTAGGAACCTCTGGAAGCGAGTGCGAAAAATTTTTTGGCTTAAGGCATGATTTATTGGTTAAAGTTTCCCATGATTTGATTGCATTTGACCCGATTCTTGCCTACATTTCTCTGCTGTCTGAAATAAAAACAGAGAAACAGAAAATGGAGAACGCTGATTATGCAGGCTGTTCAAAAGAATATCTTGATGTGTTGCTTTATTTAAGAAAAGAGTTTGAGAAAACAAACTTAATTTCAAAGGCAAAAGAAATTCTTTTAAAATTAGAGGAAATGCCTGATACAAAACAATTGTATCATTCTTTTTTTGAAGCACAAGTCAAGCCGTCTTTTATTGGCTCAAGATTAATGTTTGAGAAAGCCGAGTCACTTGAATTATTGGATGAGTATTCTGTAAAAAAATCCAATGTCCAGATTTTCAAGCATCCCGCCAGGGTTGAAAAACTTTATTTTTTGAATCCCCCTGAATACACTTTGCCTCCGGAAAAATATTTTGTTTTAAGCAAGACAAAAGAAATTGTTGCAACTTACAGGCCCGGCAAAACTTCTTTGTCAACTATTGCTAAAAGCAGAAAATATTTTGAAAGAGTTTATGAAAGCACTATTTTTGATATTGCAAAACAAAACAACATTGACTTGTCCAAGGAAGAAATTAAAGAGTTAAGCGAAATAGTTGCAAGATACACTGTAGGCTATGGCATTTTAGAAATTTTGTTGAGCGACAGGAATATTACAGACATTTATGTTGATTCTCCTATCGGCCAGAAGCCATTGTATATTGTTCATTCAGAGTTCGGGCAATGCCAGACAAATATTTTGTATACAGAAGATGAAGCCGAATCATTGGTTTCAAAATTAAGGGCAATGAGCGGAAGGCCTTTTGATGAAGCCCATCCAGTACTGGATTTTGAATTAGAGGACATGGAAACAAGGATTGCAGTAATTGGAAGGCCTTTGGCGCCTGATGGAATTGCTTTTGCTTTTCGGTTGCATAAAATGACTCCTTGGACTTTACAGCAGTTCATTGACAAAAAATTTTTGTCTCCTTTGGCTGCAGGCCTGCTTTCTTTTTTTGTTGACACCCAAAGCACTATGCTTGTAACTGGTTCAAGGGGCTCTGGAAAAACTTCTTTATTGAGTGCATTGGTTTTAGAGATTTTACAGAATTCAAGGATTATTGTACAAGAAGACAGCGTAGCAGGGGATTCCCAGATTTTAGTTGAAAGGAACGGAAAACTTGAATCAACTACTGTTGGAAAAGTTATTGACGGGGTGATTGAAAAACACGGCTGTTTGAATATTGCTGGAAAAGAATTCTTGCAGGATAATCCAGAAAACATTAAGGTTTTTGCTTTGGATAAAAAAGGAAAAATTTCTTTAAGCAAGGTAAGCCAGTTTATGAGGCACAAAGCAAATAAAGAAATTTTTGAAATAACTACCAGAACAGGCAAAAAACTAAAAGTTACTTCTGATCACTGCTTATTTGGATTGAAAGAAAATGAAATTCAGCCTGTTAAATCTAGTGATTTAAGAGCAGGTTCTTTTATTGCGGTTCCAAGGACAATGTCTTTTGAAAGGAAAGGATTAGGCTGTATAAGTTTAATGGATTATTTGGATAAAATAGAACAAGGGTTTATTGAAGGAACTGAATTAAAGGAATTTATTGAAAAGAACTGGGAAAAAATAAGGAAATTGGCTTTTTCTTTTGGATACAGTAAATCTTCTTTTTCTGCTTGGAAAAGAAATTCTTTGCTTCCAGTTAAAGTTTTTACAAGGCTTGATTATAAATCTTTAAATGAATTAGAATTGAAATTTAAGATTAATAAAGATTCAAAAGCAATACCTGTTGTTATTGACTTAAATAAAGACTTTTTGGCTTTTGTTGGTTTATGGCTTGCTGATGGCTCTTATGATACAAAATACGGGGTTATAATTTCTTCTCCAGGCTGTGAAGTTCCTGTTTTAAGAACAGCAAATCAGTTGGGCTTAAAGCCAAGAAGGCATTCGGATAATTTTTCTACAATTATTTCCAATACAAACTTTGTTTTCTTGTTAAAAGAAATTTTTTGTTTAAAAGGAAATTCTTACACAAAAAAGTTTCCTGACTGGGTTTTTAATTTAAGCAAGGAGCAATTGTCAGCTTTATTAAAAGGATTGTTCAGCGGGGATGGTTATACTGCTGAATATGAAGTTGGAATTAGTTTGGTTTCAAAACAAATGATAAAAGACTTGGAATCGGTTTTGCTGCTTTTCGGAATAGTTACAAGAAAAAGATTTGTTAAAAGAGATAAAACATTTAACTGCAGAATAAGCAGTTTGAAAATGGTTAAAAAATTCAGGGAATTTATTGGTTTTATCCAGCCATACAAAATGAATAAACTTGAAAACATGTGTTTAAGAGAGTCAACACATGACAACACAGACATAATCCCTTTTTCAGTTATTGAAAAAAATATTCTTAATGAAACGATAAAAGATTTTAACAAATATGATTACCTTACAAGAAATTTTTCTCTTGGGAGGCAAAAATTTGGAAGATATTTGTCTGAATCAAAGCAACAAATGGAGCACACGTTGTTTGAAAAATTTTCAGTTCTTTTAACTTCTGATGTTTTTTGGGATGAAATAACTTGCATTAAGAATCTTGGAAAAATAGATGAATTTGTTTATGATTTTTCAGTTCCAGAAAAAGAAAGTTTTGTTTGTGAAAATATTGTTGCGCATAACACTTTAGAGGTCCCAGTCTCTTATATGAAAGAAATTGGCTTTAACATTCAAAGGCTTAAAACTCGTGCTCCAATTGGAACATCTAAAAGCGAGACAGAGGTTTCTCCTGAAGATGCTTTAAGGACTGCTTTAAGGTTAGGTGATTCTGCTTTGGTTTTAGGTGAAGTAAGGTCTCTTGAAGCAAGAGTTTTGTATGAAGCAATGCGTGTTGGCGCTGCAGGAAACATTGTTTTGGGAACAATTCACGGTGATTCTGCTTACAGTGTCTGGGACAGGGTTGTAAATGACTTGAATGTGCCAAGCACTTCTTTTAAAGCAACAGATATTGTTGTTGTTGCAAGGCCAATAAGGTTTGGCGGCTCGCTTGAAAGAAAGAGAAGGGTTGTTCAGATAACTGAAGTGAAAAAAGAATGGGTTACTGATCCTTTACAGGAAAACGGCTTGCTTGATTTAATGTTGTTTGATGCATCAAAAGACAAGATTGAATTGCAGGAAGACAATTTAAAAGAATCTTCTTTGTTTGACAGAATCCATAAAGCTTCCGGCCTGTCAATGACTGAAATGTGGGATTCAATTAAAATGAATGCAAACTCAAAGGCTTTTATGGTTGAGTTAAGGCAGAAACTTGATTTTCCTGAATTGCTTGAAGCAGAAAACACTGTTCCTGCCACAACCAAGCTGATGATGCTGAAGCAAAGCCAGTTAGAGGAAAACGGTTCAGTTGATTTTGCTGATGTTTTAGGCAAATGGAAGTTCTGGTACAAAAACGAGTTTGTGAAAAGACTTTCTTCTAGAAGGAATAAAAAATGAGGAGAAGAGTTCAGCCCGAAAAAAAACAGGAGCCTGAAATGAAAACTGTTTCTCCGGGAGAATTATACAAGGGAATTGCTTTTTCTAGAACTGATTTTGGAAAAGAAACAAGGCTTGTAAAAAAAAAAGACCACTGGTTTGTCTTATTCTGCAAAAAAATTTTTTCTTCTTTTCCTTCGCTTGGAAAAGGGTCAAAATATCCTTCTAAGTACAAAAATGCAGTTGACTTTCTTTCATGGAATCTGAGTGCAGAAGAATTTTATGCTGCAGTAAAGTTTTCAATGCTTGCCTCAATTTTTTTTGCTTTCATTTTATTTGTTTTAATTGTTTCTTTTGGTTTAGTTGATGTATTGGCTGAGTTCACCGGAAACACTTTAATGGCTTACTTTTATTTGTTTTTGCCTTTATTGTTGATAGTTTATGTTGTAGTTAATTTTGTCCAGAAATTTCCTTTAAACCAAGCAAAACTTGAACAAGTGCGTGCACTCACTTTTGTCCCGGAAATAATGGGTTATATGATTATGTCAATGAAGCTTGTTCCCAACTTGGAGAAAGCAGTTGAGTTTGCCGCATTGCATGGAAGGGGAAAAATTGCCGAGGACCTGAAGAAAGTCATTTGGGATGTTGAGTTAGGAGTGTATAATACTTTAAGCGAAGGCTTGGATGACATGGCTTACAAGTGGGGAAAATTTTCTGAAGAATTCAAGACTTCTTTGATGATGATTCGTGCTTCTGTTTTAGAGGACACTGAAGCAAAACGTTACCAGATTTTAGACAAAACCATGGAACAGACTTTGGAAAGCATTAAATCTAAAATGGAGCAGTATGCAAGAGACCTTTCACAGCCAACAGTTGTATTATTTTATTTAGGCGTATTGCTTCCCTTGATTTTGATTATTGTTTTGCCTGTGGGCTCGGCTTTTTCCGGCCAAGGGCTTGCAAGGCCTGAGCTTTTAATTTTAATTTATAATCTGCTTATTCCTGCTGCAACACTTATTTTTGCGTTAAATGTTTTGCAGAACAGGCCTCCGACTTATGAGCCTCCAAAAATCCCTGACTCTCATCCTTCGCTGCCAAAAAAGTTTTCAATGCAGTTAGGAAACAATTCAGTTGACTTAAGATTTGTAATGGTAATAATTCTTGTTTTTGGTGCAGGAATAACTTTGTTTTTTCATTTCAACGGAATTGTTTTTGACTTGGACGGAGAAAAAATTAATGTTTTAAGGCCTGACCAGACAAACGAAACTGTTTTAGCCAGAATCAACAAGCAGCCGAATTTTTTTGACGAAAAATTAGGTGACGGTTCAAACGGGCCGCATATTCAGGAAATGATTAACCGGGGAGTTGAACCGGAAAAAGCTGTCAAGCAAAACGCTTTAGATAAAACAATGTTTTTTATGAAACCAGAAAATGACATTACTCCGTACAATCTGATTTTTGGCTCGCTTGTGACTTTTGCTTTATTGTTTTTTGTTTTCTTTTATTACTCTAATATTTATAAAAGAAAAATTCAGGAAGAGACAATGGAAATGGAATCAGAGTTCAAGGATTCTTTGTATGTTATTGCTTCCCGTATGGGAGAAAACAAGCCAATAGAAGATGCTTTAAGGCATGCCCAGAATTTTTTGCCTGATTATGTTATTTCACAAAAACTTTTTGGCAAAACAGTTGACAACATTAATTTATTGGGAATGCCTTTAGAGAGCGCTATATTTGACCCGAATTATGGTTCATTAAAAAATAATCCTTCAAACATTATCCGCAGTTCAATGAAATTATTGGTTGATTCAGTTAAGTTAGGCGTAGAGGTTTCTTCTCGTACTTTAATGTCTTTGTCAATGCAGCTGCAGAATTCAGAGAAAGTGAATAAAATGCTTTCAGTTTTAGTTAAAGAAATTACTTCAACTATGACTACAATGGCTGTATTTATTGCTCCGGTTGTTTTAGGCATTACAACTGCTTTGCAGAAAATTGTAATGATTTCAATGGGTTCAATTGTTTCAGGCGGGGCATTAGAGGGATTAAATTCTGATTTCAGTAATGTTGACTTGAGCGGAACAGGCTTTGGCTCTGGCTTGGGAGAACAGTTAAGCGCTTTTTCTTCTTCTATTTCAAGTTTTAGGATGGATCCAGAGGTTTTTGCTTCATTGGTTTCTCCTGCACAATTTGTTTTGATTATTGCCTTGTATGTAATTGAAATAGTTGTCATCCTGACTTATTTTACTTCAAAATTAGAAGAAGACAATAATGTTTTGGCTACAATAAGAATTGCAAGAGCTTTGCCTGTTGCTTTAATTGTTTTTGTTTTATCAATCATTGTTGCAAACAGTGTTGTAGGCGGGTTCGCGTAACTCTGCCCTTTCTTTCTTTTCCAAAAAGAAAGAAAGTGTAAGTTGCCCAAAGAAAGAAAAGGTTGTTCAAAAGAAAAAAGGAATCGCCAAAAAAAGAAAAAGAAATCAAAAAGAAAAACCGGTTAGGAAAGTGGCTTTATGAAAAAAAGAATTAAATTAAATTCCAAGGGGCAGGGCTTTGAGGTATTTAATTTATTGATTGGAGCAATTCTTGCTCTGGCAATTCTTGTAATCATTTTGTCAATAATTAATTATCTTGAATCAATTGAAGTTGATTCAAGCATTCAGTCAATTCACCAGAAACTCATTAATGCAACGCAGTCGCCTGACGGAAGCGTTTTTGTTTCAAAAAAAGTAATTCTTCCAAAAGATTACAGTTTTAATTCAAAACAGTTTTCTTTGGTGCTGAATATTCCGGAGGAATGCATTTCATTTGATTTTCCTCAGGCAATTACTTCAATGAGTTTTCCTTCTTCCGGAAGAAGCGCAATTTTTTTTAATAAAAGAATTCAGACAGATTTTTTTGTTGTCTGCCAGCCTGAAAGCAGTGAACCACTTGTATTTAATGACGGGTCTCAGATGGACTGCCCTGTTTCCTGCAATGAATTCTGTTGTCTTGCATCTTTTGGAGCAAACCCTTCTCTCAGAAACTGATTTCTTAAAACAAACTTTTAAATAACAGAAAGGTTAAATTTAATTAAGATGAAAAAAACTGCATTGATTTTGTTTCTGCTTTTACTGGCTTCAATTAGTTATGCGGATGTGGTCGATCCAAGCTTTAGTATTAGTTTAACTTATGAAGGAAAAGAAATAACTCAACCTTTTTATGCAACAATGTTGTACCAAAACACAGATTGTAAAATTGCAGATTATAAAACTGTTTCTTTGGAAAACATTAACAGCGAATTTAATCTTGCAGAAAGTATTGGAGTTGATGATTTTTCTGGTAGAGATGACTGGAAAGAAAAACTCAAAGAACATTTAATTATTGAAGACTCTGAAACTTGTTGGCTTCCTCTAAGATATTTTTTAGTAGAAGATTGTTCTGAAAGTCGGTGTAATTTTTTCCATCTTCCCCTTCCACCAAACACTTTTAGGTTTTTTGTTTATTTGCCTGAAGAAAAAAAAACCTTTATAAGCGGAGTAACTGAAACACGGCGTGTCAATAGCAGTTACAAAGCAGACTTAAAAGCAAATGGGGCAATTGAAATGAAAGACACAACAGGATTGCTTTCGGAAGAATTTTTAATAATACATTTTATTCTTGCTTTTCTCATCACATTAGGATTAGAAGCACTTGTAGTAATTGTTTACCTTTCAATCAAAAAAATAACCATAAAAGACAGAATAATTGTGACAGTTGTAGTAGCAAATCTTATTTCTTTGTTAATAGTTTGGTTTGTATTTCCTTTAATTCAAGGGATAATTAATATCCCTGGCATTACGATATCAATTTGGATTCTTTTAGCAGAAGTTTTTGCAGTTTTATTTGAAGGATTTTTTATTGATTACTTCAATAAAGACTTTGGAAAGAAAAACGCATTCGTAATGAGCCTAATAATGAACTTAGTTAGTTTCCTTATTGGAGGCTTTGCTGCCCTTATTGTGGTTTGGAATATAACTAAATAAATCGATTTTAGGAAAAGTAAATGTTTATATATTCCTTTGAGTTTTGTATTAGTGGTGGTATATTTATGTTGAATCAGAGAGGGCAGGAGTTCAGTGTATTCAAGCTGTTGATTTCTGCGATTGTAGCAATAGTAATTCTTACACTGTTATTGCAGATACT
>JBDRFE010000061.1:0-4805 GCA_043819075.1 archaeon | reverse complement strand
AAAAGAAAAAAATAGTTTGTTGATGTTTTATGGACGAAGAAAAAATACGCAGGACAATAAATGATGCTTTTCACATTCTTACGCTCATTTTTTTGGTTGCATTGATTTTAGGCATTTTAACCTGGGCTGGCATAGTTAAATGCTCTGCGATTCCTGGATGGTGTTCTGTGTATTATTTTGTTGCAGGTGAACCAAACATTCTGATTGTTTACGGCGATTCAGGATTAGGAGACCCTATTGCTTTACAGAAAGCAATTCAGCATCCACAGCATTTAGGCAAGAGAGCTGAAATGATTCACTTAAAAAACATTTCACCTGGTTTTCTTAAAAATTACAAATTAGTTATTGTTGACAGAGCAAAAAAAATGAGCACAGAGCAAATGAATTTATTCATTGAATATGCTTCTCTTGGAGGGAAATTAGTCTGGATTGGCGATTCCGGAACAGAATTAACTGCAGGCGATTTATTATTGCTTGAATCAGAAAGAGCTCCTGAAAGCCCTGATACTCCTATAGGGCCTTGGGCAAGAAAATTAATCAAAGACGACGGAAATTATATGGTTTCATTGGATGAATTTTTGTCAGTTGAATTTATCGGAAACTATTGTGATATTAAATCCTGTGAAAACGAACTGCCTTTTATTGGCTATTTAAGGAAAACTCCTGGCGACACTCATTCTTTAATTAATGGCTTGAACCCGAATTTTGAGTTAAGAGGCAATTTTTCTTTGGTTGAAAAAAGATTAGACAAATACAATAACGAAGTATTAACAGTTGATTCACTGAGTTCAATAATAGAAGAACAAGGAAACGTGAATTCAAAGGGCTTCAATTACGGTGACACTTTTCCTTTAATAATGGTTTCTTCTCCTTCCGGCTTAGGCGAAAGCATTGTATATTATGCTGTTCCGCCTGAAACTTTTTTAATTGAAGGCCAGCCGCTGAAAACTTATTTGTTTATTGAAAACATGTATTATTCTTTGCTGGAGTGATTTTCGCATAAGAAAAGATTTATAAACTAAAAAGCGTTATTATTTCATCAATTTAAGCAAAAAATATTTAAAGAAATAAAAACAAGTAATGTATGTAATAAATTGTTTTAGAAGGTGAAAAGGAAATGTATGATGAAGGAGCAGGACAAGAACCAATGCCACAGGATTTCGGTGCAGGCGATTCAGGGGTTCACTCAAAATTAAAGTATTCCTTGGAAGGAATAATTCCTTTGGTTTTAATTATTGTAATAATTGCTTTTCTTGGAAACCAGTTTGGTTTCTGGAGCATTCCAGGCTTAACAGAAAAAGGGCCAATGGATATGCTGATCATTGGAAGCCCTTCAGTGGAATTCCAAAGCGTTTTAAACCAGTCAAAAGACTTAGTTAGATATGATGTTAGGAAAGCTGACAGGCTAACCACTAATGCAAGAGATATTTTAGCTCAATATGATATTGTTGTATTAGACCAGCACTTGGAAGCAGACAAAGAGGTTTCAAGGCAGTTAGGAGAAGCAATACAAAAATATGTTTCTTCCGGCGGAAAATTTATTTTAGTAATGGATTCAGGAATTCGAAGATCAAATGATGCAGCAATTTTAGGCTGGGAAGCAACTTTCGGCGACATTGTGCCTGTTAAATGCGACAGAGAAGGCGCAACAGACAAGCCAACTTGTTTGAACAGAATCCATGTAACAGGAAAAATTTACAGGGATGATTATGACCATCCAATAATGAAAGGCATTGAAGAAGCTCCAATGGAAGGCGGAGCATACTTGTTGGAGACTTTTCCAGTTAATGTAACCGGAAAACAGATTGCTTGGATTGAAAGATACCCTTATGAAAACCAGGCAGAACAATACCCTGCAATAGTTGAAAAAAAGCTTGTTGTAGGAAAAAGCCTTTACTTTGGCTATGACCCTGGAACAGCAAAAGGAATCTTTGACGCAACACTCAAATACCTAAGGTAGTCCGCTTCCGTGCGGACGCAACGGCGCACGGCATAAAGCCGTGCTAGCGCGAGTTTATCTCGCGCCTCGTAGCGCACAGCCGAAACTGTGCTAAGATTAATAAAAACAAGCTTCCACTATTTCTTTTAGTATTACAGTTTTTCAGTTGCATTTTGGAGGTGCACAGCATGGCAGAAGAAAACACAGTTTTTATCGGAAAAAAAGGCACAATGGCTTATGTTTTGGCTGTTGTAACACAAGTTAATGCAGGAGCCAAAGAAGTAACAATTAAGGCAAGAGGAAAAGCAATTTCCCGTGCAGTCGATGTTTCAGAGATTGTCAGAAACAAGTTTGTGAAAGACTTAAAGCTTGTAAACATTGGCATTTCAACTGAAGAGCTTTCCTCTGAAGAAGGCGGAGCACCAATCAAAGTGTCTTCAATTGAAATCTTAATGAAAAAGTAACTCTGCCCTTTTTCTTTTTTCCGAAAAAGAAAAAGTGCAAGTTGCCCAAAAAGAAAAAAGGCACGGCGTAAAGCCGTATTGCAAAAAGTTTTATCAAAAACTGCAGATAAATCTGCATCTTTTCTATTTTTTTTATTTTTTTCCAGTGTAAATTCCGTGCCCCATAAATTTTCCTGTATCCCACGGAGTTTTAGTTATTGTTTTCAGATACTTCCTGTATTCAGGGTCTTTAATAAACAGCATGATTACTTTGTGCCATGGTCCAAAAAAATCTTTTAATTCCATCCAGCTTATTTCATCCAAGAACTGCTGTAATGCATTCAGCTTGTAAACTCTTGCATTAATTTCTTTTAATCCTGTTTGTTCAAGCAGTTTTTTCCATCCTTCATGGTTTTCAAATTCAGCTCCCATTATTTTTTTCATTGAATCAATTATTTTTTTTGGAGGGCTTCCAATCCAGGTCATTTCATTTATTCCGACAAAACCCTCTGGCTTTACAACTCTCCTGAATTCATTTAACCCTTTTTGCTTGTCTTTAAAGAATGCTGCAACTGATTCGCAGAACACTGCATCAAAAGAATTGTCTTTGAATGGAAGGTTTAATGCGTCTGCAGCCTTAAATTCAATTTTATCTAAAACTCCTTTTCTTTTTGCTCTATCTCTTGCTTTTTCAATCATTTCCTTGTATAAGTCAACTGCCACAACATTGCATCCAACTTCTTTTGCAATAAAACAGGCTGTTTTTCCTGCCCCGCAGCCGACATCCAGAACACGCTTTGATTCATCAATTTTGCATAATTCAATTAATTCTTTTGTAGCCCTTTTTCCGCCGACATGCTTAGTTAAACCCATTTCAGCCTGCATTAAAAAATACATTTCGTCAGCTGTTTTTTCTTTTTGCATTTTTTTTATCCCAAAAAATAACTTTTCTTTTGTTTAAAAGCATTAGCCCAAAAAACAGGTAATTTAATCTGAAAACAAAATTTTTTTGATTATTCAAAGAGAATTCTTTTAAACACTGAGTGCTTTATTTAATCATTTGATAAAGGTTTTTCATAATTTTTTAGGTAATTAAATGAAGTTTTCAAGAAGAGTTGTGCATGCTGCAAAAAAAGTTTTGAATAGCGCAAACCCTGCTATGAGAAGGCAAAAACGTGTTTTTGAAAAACAGCAGAGAACAGGCAGAAAACTTCGCTCAGCAGATTATTTGAGGTTAGTGCAAAAACAAATAACTCAGGTTGCTTTAGAGCTTAGGAATGCAAGAAATATTCTTGAATTATCTGCTTCTCATGAGAAAGGCCATTGGAATAATCAAATTACTAGGCTTCAAAAAGAAGAAAGAAGGCTTCGCTCTCTAGCAGCCCATTACAGAAGAAAAACAAAATAAAGCCAGTTATATAAATTTATATAATCAATCTTTTTTTTAATTCTGAAAACGAAAAATATATTTATGAAAGTAATGGTTTTGGTTTTAATTCCATATATGATACTTTTTCAGGAAAATAAAGCATATATTTAAATATGTGTTTTCACATAATTTTCTTGGTGATGTTTTTATGGCTAATATGACTTTGGCTATTCCAAATCCTTTAAGGGAGAGAATGAAAAAGCATTCTGAAGTTAGGTGGAGTGAGATTGCAAGAGATGCTTTTGAAAAGAGAGTAGAAGAATTGGAGTGGATGGATAAGATTTTGAAGAACAGCAAGTTTACTGAAGAGGACGCTGAAGAGATAGGGCATAAAATTAAATCTGAAATCAGGAAGCGTTTTGAGAAAAGGTTTGGCTCATGGAGCTAGTTGCAGACTCAAACAGAATTATTGCTTCTCTGATTAAAGATGGTTATAGCAGGAGAATTCTTTTGAGCAGGAAATTTTCTTTTTTTACTGTTGCTTTTGGGTTAAAGGAAGTAATGAAATATAAGGCATTAATAAAAAAGAAGGCCAAAATAAATGAAGATGAGTTTAATTCTTTGATGAATAAGTTGATGTCCAAAATAACTGTTCTTTCTGAAAAAGACATTTCGGAAAAGTCAATTGGTAAGGCTATTGCGGTAATGGGAAAAATTGACGTTGATGATGTTGTTTTTATTGCATTATCAATAGAGTTAGAAAACATCCCTATTTGGTCTGACGACAAGCACTTCAATAAACAAAATAAAATAAAAATTTATACAACAAAACAACTTGTTGAATTTTTATGAAAATAATTGTTTTGGGTTTAATTCTATATATGGCTTAAATATAATAAAAAATGAAGGAAGATTTAAAAATAAAGAAAGCTTAATTTAAGCATGGATTCAAAATTTTTATTGCTATTTTTTGTTTTGATTGTAGTTCTTTTTAGTGGTTGTACTATTGAACCTGCAAAGAAAATAAATTCTTCTGATTATTCTGAACATGTTG
>JBDRFE010000060.1:0-70516 GCA_043819075.1 archaeon | reverse complement strand
TCCTGCAAGCACAATGTTTCCTGTTGGATTTGCAAAAGAGCCTGTATCAAGATTTGCTATTGCAGGGAAAACTGCAAGAAACAAAAACAAATTTACCCCTATTGTCAGGCCATACATTGTCGCAAGATAAGCTTTCTTCCTTTTTATTCCATTCCAGGAAAGTATTCCGTTTTTATTCAAGTATAAAGCTGAAGAAATTGTGGCAAAAGCTAAAGAAAGCAGTACAAGGAAATGAAAAAACCATGGATTCATTAAAAGAGGCTTGAATAATTCAACTGCAATTGTTGCTCCCAACACTGAAGCAGCAATAAAGCCAATGCAGCCAATGTGCGGGGTTAACCCAAAAATTATTCCTTCCATTAAAGCAGAGCCTTTAATGCTTTTTTTCGGCTGAACTGCAAAACTGCTGGAATGCCCTTGGCTTTCAGTTCCTTCGGCAGGGGAGGGGGAAGGGGGGTAACCAAGGCTTGTTAATTGTTCCTTGATTTCCCCCTCTGAAATTATTTCAGCATCAAATGACACACTGACTTTTTCTTCAGCAAAACTTGCTTCAGCTTTTTCAATTCCATTTAATTTAAGCAAACCGCCTTTAATTAATTCTGCACAGCTCTTGCAGTGCATTCCTTTTACTTTGACATTAAACTCTGAACCCATTCAATCACCGCATTGAATGCCACTGAAACCATTAATATGGGTTGCTGAAACCGTCTGGTTCAGCTTAAAAAAAGTTGCATTTAATGGAATATTAATGGAGTTAAGAATTGATTTTTCAAACAAAAAAGTAATTGTCGGAATTATTGCACTAATCTGCGTGCTAGCACTTATTTCTTTCCTGCCTGGAATAATGGACAAACTTAATCCTGATACCTGCACTGTTAACGGAGTATGCCTGCATGAAGAAAGGCTTAAACTGCTGAACCAGCTGGTGCCGGTTTTTATTTTAGCAGGCATTTTAATCGGCGCAGTGGTTTTCTTTTTCATGACAACAAAACTTGAAAACAAAAAAAAAGAGCTGGAAAGCATTACACATGCTTTAATCAGGTTTCTCAGCAAAGATGAAAAAGCAATAGTGCAAAAAATTCTTGAAAATGACGGCAAAATATTTCAGTCAGAGATTTCAAGAATTGAAGGAATAGGCAAGCTCAAAAGCCACCGAATCCTATTAAGGCTTTCAGACAGAGGCGTTATAGAAATAGAAAAGCACGGGAAAACAAACATAATAAGGCTTGCAAAAGACATAAAACAGGTTCTGGTAAAATAAAAAAAAACAGCATAATCTGCTAAAAAACAAATTAGGAAACACAGATATTTAAAGATTGGAGCCCTTGCATAAACTATTTTTTTTGTTTTTTTTCTGTTTTATCCCAGAATTTGTCTTCCTTGAATTTGCTTCTTCGGAAAATGCCCATTGAATGCCTGCAGGGTTTGCCGTCAACAGAACAATGCTTTACACAGCATTCCTGGTGAGCTACTCCGTCCCTGAACCTGCATAAAACTATTTTATCGTTTACTTTACCAAATTCTTTTTCACAAATAACACATTTAAGGTTCATGCCAAAAACAAAAAGAATTATATTCCGTTTCAATTTAATAGTTATTGCATGCCGCAAAAATCAATGAATTTTGGATTCAAGCAAAAAGAAGAAATAAAAAAACTGCTGGAAAAATTTGAGCAAAAAAAAGTGAACAATTCTTTTGAAGAAAAAAGAGTTAAAATAAATGATTCAACCATAACACTTTATTCAAGCGGAAGATTAGTGATTCAGGGAAACGACTGCGAAAAAACCGCTGAAGACTTATTAAAAGAAATCAGGCCTGAAAGCAAAACTGTTATCGGGATAGATGAAACCGGCAGAGGGGAATCAAACGGGCCTTTTGTAATTTCAGCTGTCTTGGGAGAAAACAATAAACTATTAGAGTTAAGGGACAGCAAGAAAACAAAAAACTTAAAAGAAAAAAACGATTTAGTTTTAAAAAATTCCAAGGCACAGGCAATTTTTTCTTTTAACGCTGAATACATTGATGAGTTAAGGAATAAAGGCGAAACAATGAATTCAATTGAATCAAAAGCAATTAATTCAGTTATTGATTTTTTTGATTCAGTTAAAGAAAAAAGTGAAGTATTAATTGACGGAAAAGAAATGCAGGGAGTGAAAAAAGGAAAATTTGTTGTTAAAGGCGATGACTTAGAGCCTGTAATCGGGGCAGCAAGCGTTGTATCAAAAAACTTTCGCGAAAACTCTTCAGACAAAAAAGAAAGGAAAAGCTGGAAAAATAAGACTATATAAGCAAGAACTTTTTTACTTGTTTTTTTTCATTCGGAAAAAAACATAATCTATTATGCTAGCAAGAACATAAACTAAAACCAGAGGTATTATCATATCAATTAAAGCAACACCGGCTATAAAAAGTAAAAATGAATATAATGCTGTTACTAAAACTAAAATTAAATGAAGTTTTGTTGGTTTAAAAAATTTCTCCAGTTCTTTTCTTTTATATAAATAAATTAAGCCTCCTACAAATATTACAATAAACAAAATGTAGGCCAATAAATATGGAATAGTTTTAATGTTTGGGTTACTTAAAAGAAATTTAATGAATTCAGTGTCTGAAATTCTATAATAAGGACCAATTCCTATCCTCCCCTCATTACTTAAATAACAGTAATCTCTAGTTGCGGCTGCAACTACAAACCAGTCTCCAACTCTCTCAAAATCATCATAATAACATTTTTCAAGACTGTTTCTACTTTCAGTTAATTTCTGCTCTCTTTCTTTTGAGTAAAGTTCAAAAATCAAATTTCCTGACACAAAAATTTCTCTGTTCCGCCATTCTTCAATTTTTTCTCCCAGAATTGGTTTTAAGTCATCTAGATTTTCCTTACAAATCAACTCTAAACCTAAAAAGAATTCTTCACTATAATCAAGTCTATTTTCTTCGGAAAACCAAGTATAGCTTATTCCAACTCCTTCTTCATCCATAGAAATTGCTGCGTAACTGATTGAATTTTGGTTATTCAAATAAAAATAATTTGAACGAGAATCTTTAGATAAATTCAAATCACAAGTTTGATTCAAACAATAAAGATTTTGATCTAAAATGTTTTCTTCAATAGTACAACCTAATATTATTCTTGGCGCTGCAACACCTGCAGAAACAAAATTAGATAAAATCAAAACAAAGAGAAAGATAAAAACAAACAAAAGCCATTTTCTCATACTATAATTAACTGTTTCTACTATAAAAAATTAACTTTCCAGAAAACTCATTCTTTTCTTTAATTCAAGAACTTCTTTTTCAGTTAAAGGCTCTTTTTTCACGTTTTTTCCGATTAATGCTCCGTTGCCAAAAGGGTCTTCAACTATTACTTTAAACGGAATTCTGGCTTCTTTTGCGTCATTAATTCTCTTGGTTGTTTTTTCCTTCATTTTTTGGGCATCTCTTTCTTCTTCTTCAAATACAGTGAAAGAAAGCGATTCCTCTATTTTATTCAACAAACCTTCAATATTAGTGAAATAACCCTGTGAATTCACTGTTGGCTCAATTCTTGCGCCGATTTCAGGGACAAAAACAGTTGAAGTGCTTGATTTAACTATTTTAGTGAACAAGTCTTTCTCTGATTCAATTCTTGCAGTAAAACGCATTGGCTTTTTTTCTTCGTCAGAAGAAACATCATTTAAGTTAAAACTGCATTCAGTGCACCTTAAATTAGAAAACAATGTTCTCCCAAAAAAAGGGATTTCCTTAATTAATTCAGTCATTACTGCCTTGCCTTTGCATTCAGGGCACTCAATTGCCATCGAAACTTTTTTCTCCATAAAAAAAAGTAAAATCAAAGTAAATAAAAACCGTTTCAATTCTTTTTTGTTGTATTAAAAACCAATTCATGAATTCTTTTGTTTATTTCTTGTTCTTTTTTTTTCGCTGAAAGGCTTTTCTTGTCCTTTATCTCCCTGAACTCTTTTAACTGCTTTAAAAGCTTTTTTATTGCCTCTAATTCAATCAAGGCATTTCTTTTGAAGTCATCCAGCTTTTTTACTTTAGTGCTTAAACCAGTTTCATTGCCTGAAACAAGAACTGAATTAATTGAATTGATTGTTGTCTCTAACTCTGAAATCCTTTCATGGGTTAACTTTAATTTTTCGTTGACTCCCCTAAGCGAAGCCTGAACTGAATAAATGTCATCAATGTATGCTTCAGGCACAACAACAGATAAATCAGTTTCAGTTGCACTCACTTCAGGGCCTGAACCGCTGATTTTCTCTTTCAAGGAAAGCAATGAATCACTTTCTTTGGTTCGGGAAGTAAAGTAAAGCAGCCCGTTGCCGAATAACAGTGAAACAATCAATGCAACCAAAAACTCTGAAATCATTAATACTCACTTTACAGTAATAACAGTACTGCCAAAAAAATATATATTTATTGTGGTTGAAACACAAAGTATTAAATGAACAAGCGCATGGCAAAACTGCTGGAAAAAATTGAATGCAATGGAAGACTGCTTTTTTTAGGAAAACCTGATGCAAAAGCAATTGAATTCCTTTCAGCAAAAAACATGGTTACTGCTGTTTTTACAAAAATAAATGAAAAAAATTTGGTTGAAAGCACAGTGAAAAACAAAAGCCTGAAAACAATTTTTTTGCATTCTTTTGAAGAACTTAAAGAAGAATTTGATTCAGCTGTTGTATTCCACGAAGACTTTCTCGGAAAAGAGGAAACAGAAAAACTTCTTCTAGCGGCAGGAAAAAAAACTAGAACAGGCGGAAAAATTTTTTTTGTAGGAAAAACTTCAAGGGGTGCAAAAAACTTTCAGCAGACAATGAAAGAACTGTTCGGCAACTCAAAAGTTGTTTCAGTTAAAAGCGGAATAAGATTAATTGCTTCGGTAAAAGAAAAAGGATTAAACAAAATTGAAGAAAAAAAAGAAAAACAATTAATTGAATTCAGCTTAAGAAACAAGAAATTTGTTTTTGCTTCTTCTTCTGGAGTGTTTTCAAAAAACAGTGTTGATGAAGGAACAGGGCTTTTGCTGGAAAACCTGAATAACGTGAAAGAAAAAAAAATCCTTGATTTTGGCTGCGGATTAGGGGTGATTGGAATTGTTTTGGCAAAAGAAAATCCTGAAGCAGGAATACTGTTGATTGACTCTGATTCAAAAGCAGTTGAATTAACAAAAAAAAACATTGAATTAAATGAAATAAAAAATGCAAAAACCGTGGTTTCAGACGGCTTCAGCCAAGTAAAAGAAAAATTTGATTTAATTGCATCAAATCCGCCTACACACGAAAAAAGAATCTTTCTGGAAAAATTTGTTTCTGAAAGCCATAAAAGGCTTGAAAAAAACGGAAAACTATTCATTGTATTAAACAAAAAAGTTTTCCTTGAAAAAGAACTAAAACAGGTTTTCGGAAACTGCGAAATCATTGCAGAAGGAAAAAAGCATAAAGTGATTCTGGCAGAAAAAAAATAAAGAAATCACAGTGAAAAAAATTTTATTGCATTTTTTGTGGTCTGTTCTTCAATTCCCTTCAAAGAAATGCTTTTTTCTTCTGCAAGTTTTTCTGCGACTTTTTTCACCCAAAAAGGCATTGCCTTTTTTCCTTCAAACTCTACTGGAGAATCAGTTTCAAGCAATAAATTCTCCAAAGGAATAACAAGAACTTTTTTCAGATAATCAGGATTAAAAATTATTGCAGGGCCGACAGAAAAAAAATAATTTCTTTTAAGCCCTTCTTTAAAAGATTCAGTGCTTCCGTCAAACCAGTGCAATAAAACTTTTCCGTTAAAATCTGAAAGAATTTCAAGGGACTTTTTTTCAGCAAAACGGGAATGAACTACAACAGGCATGGAATTTTCTTCCGCGATTAAAAGCTGTTCCCTGTAAACCTTGAACTGCTTTTCTTTTTTTTCAGCTGAATCAGCGTACTTGAAATCTACTCCTATTTCACCAACAGCTTTACAGGAAGAAATGTTTTTTTTCAGGAAAGAAATTGATTCACTTAATTCTTTTTCTTTCATTGAAAGCAGGTTAACCGGATGAACACCCAAACAGCATTCAACTTCAGAAAACTTTCCTGAAATTTTAAGGTTTGATTTCATTGAATTCATGTCAACAGAAGCAGAAACAATTGTTTTTGTTCCCTGTGAAACGCTTTCAGAAACAATTTTCCTTAAATCCCTGAACATTTCCAGATGGCAGTGAACATCAACAAACATGCAGATAAACTAACAAACTCGTTAAATTTAAAAAACAAACCAAGAGAAGTTTGTTAAGGGAAAACATGAAAGAAAAAAAACCTTCAGATAAAGGAAAAAAAACAATAGAAAAACCTGAAATAAAAAAAGAACAGGAAGAAAGCATTGGAGATTTAAAAGAATTTGAAACCAGAGAAGAAATCCAAGAAAAAATTGATTCAAGCACAGAAGAAGAAAACTGGGATAAACTGCATCTCGAAGAACCTGAAAAAGAAGAAATAAAAGCAAAAGAAAAGAAATCTTTTCCCTGGATTATTGCAGTGCTTGCAGTAATCTTCATCATTTTTGCAGGGCTTGCATTAAACAAAGTTTTTTTTGAAAACACACCAAAACAAGGAAGCTTTGAAGAACCGGCTTTAGTTGAAATAAAAAACTTTTATTCAAGTGAATGCAGTTTTTGCTCAAAAGAAAACTCTATTATTGCAAACTTTAAGGCAAAAGACATTAATTTTTCAGTTGAATCAATTGACTTGTCAAAAGAAGAAAACAAGCATTATATTGATGAATTTGGCTTAACAGTAATTCCAAGCGCTTTAGTGAATGCAGCAAGCCTCGAAAAATACCCTTTACAGGAAAACTTAATCAAAAAAGCTTTCACTCAAAAAAAAGGTTATTTTATTGTGCCTGAATCATATCTTGATTCACTGCCACACAACATAATGTTTTTGGAAAAACCTGAAAGCTGTAATGCAGAACAAGGAAAAGTTTTTGTCGAAGAATTCTCTGACTACCAGTGCCTTGGATGTGCAATAGTTTTTGATGCAACAAAAAAAGCAAGAGAAAAGTTTGCAGGAGAAATGATTTTCAGGTACAAAAATTATATTGTCCACAAAAACTCTTTGAACGCAGCAATTGCAGCTGAATGCGCGGCAAAACAAGGAAGATTCTTTGAATTCAATAAATACTTGTTTGAAAAAAGCTTTCCGGATGTTTTCGGGCTTGAAAGCAATGCAATAGACAACTCCCTGCCAGAAGTAATTAATGCAGGAGCCCTTGTAACACAGATTCCTGATACAAAAGCTTTCAGTGAATGCGTGAACACACAAGAGCCCCTTGAAAAAATCAACCAAGAAACACAGCAGGCAAAAGATTTAGGGGTAAATTTTGCACCCTCATTAGTAGTTGACTGCAAATACATTATCCAGGGAAACGAACAAATACAAAAAATAAATGACTTAATATGCGAACTGCATCCAGAACTTAATTCGTGCAAGGACACAGCAAACTAATTTTTTTTATGAATGAAACAAAAGCAATTGAATTGCACGGGATAAAGCTTTTCTCAGATAAAAAAGTTTATTTTCCAAGAGAAGACTCTGAACTGTTAGCTGAATGCATTAAAGTTTTTCCTAAAGCAAAAGCGCTTGACTTAGGCTGCGGAACAGGATTTCTTGGATTAATTGCGGCAAAACAAAAAGCAATAGTGTACTGCGCTGACATTAATCCTGTGGCATTAAGTTTAACAGAAAAAAACGCAATAGAAAACAAACTGGAAATTACAGTCATTGAAAGCAATTTGTTTTCAAACATAAAAGAAAAGTTTGATTTTATTTACTTTAACCCGCCTTACGTTGAAGGAAAAGCCAGTGAAAGCGGCTGGATTGACAAGGCAGTTGACGGCGGAAAAAAAGGAAGAGAAATAATTGACAAATTTATTCCTGAAATAAAAAATCATTTAACTGAAAACGGAAAATGCTTTTTTTTGCAGTCAGACTTGAACAAAATAAAAAAAACAGAAAAAAAACTGGAAGAAAACGCATTAAAATATGCTGTGGAAAAAAGGAAAAAGATTTTTTTTGAGGAACTAATAGTCTTTAAGGCATGGAAATAACCCTTTGTTGTTATTTTAAATATTTTCAATCAAATTTTATTCTGGATTATAATGCCTTCAAATGCCGACTACAATTATGCTATAGCAGAAAAAAAATTCCATGAAGCAAAAACAGAGTTAGAAAAATTAGCCGCATTACAGGAAATGAAGTCTGCTGCGCCAAAACACAAGGGAGCAGAAAAACTCAGGGCAGAAATAACAAAAAAAATTGCCTTGCTCAAAAAAAAAAAATGGAAAAACAAAAAACACAGGCAAAAAGCGGTTCAGGGTACTCAATCAACGTAAAAAAAGAAGGAGTCGGCCAGATAGCAGTAATCGGGCTTCCAAACTCAGGGAAAAGCACTTTAATTAACACAATAACAAATGCATTGCTTGCAGTAGGAAACTATGAATTCACCACAACAAAACCTGAAATAGCCACAATGAACTATAAAGGGGCAATGGTGCAGTTAGTTGAAGTTCCAGCATTAATTGAAGGGTCATCAAAAGGAAAAGCAAACGGAGTGCAAATTCTTTCAGTGATAAGGAATGCAGACGCAGTGGCCATTATATTAGAAGAAGAAAAAGCACAAGAACAACTGAACATTCTCTTAAAAGAAACAAATGAAGTGAACATCAAATTAAACCAGAAAAAGCCGTTAATTGAAATTTTTCCCTCAAAGTTTCCTGGAATAAATATTGCAGGAAAAAAGTTTTTGGATGTTGAAGAAGAAACATTAATTTCTTTCCTTAAAAGCATGGCATTACAGAACTGCAATGTAATAATAAACGAAAAAGCTGACTTAAAAAAAATATCCGAAGTACTTGACAACAGAATAGTGTACAAAAAAGTTTTTGCAGTAACAACCAAGGGAACAGGAAAAGAAATTGAACTCAAAGACTTGAACGGAAAAAAAGTCAATTCAATTGCATTCAATGAAAAAAACACTGAAGAAATAAAAAAACAGATTTTCTTGCTGTTAGACAAAATACTTGTTTATACAAGAAAGCCAGGGCAAAAAGAAAACCTTAACGAGCCGTTAGTGCTGCCAAAAGGAATAACAGTAAAAGAAGTTGCAGGAATAGTGCACAAGGATTTTGCCCAGAGCTTAAAATATGTTAAAGTATGGGGTTCAGGCTCTTTTCCCGGGCAAAAAGTTTCATTAGACTTTAAGCTAAAAGACGGGGACTTAATGGAAGTTTATTCCTAAAACTTGAATTCAGTTATTTCAGTTTCCGCTTTGGGCTTGAAAAACTTTTTCCTGTTATTGAACAAAATAAGCAAAACAAGCAATACAGCCAAGGCAATGATTATTGTCCCAGGATCAACAAAAAAAGTTGACTGCTCACTGAAGCCTGCAAAAATAACTGCAATTGCATCGCTTTTTGCTTTAACTGAAAAAGAAATGCTTCTGGAATAATTTTTTTGTTCAAAAGCTTTTGTTGCCTCAGAAAAATTTTTTTTCAGCGAAGAAAGCCTTGACTGTTCTTTCCAATAAGGGTCATTTTCTTCTTTCACAATAAAAGAATACGCTTCATTCAGGGCATAAAAATTGTTTTTTGTCTTTGAATAAAAATCCTTGTCCTCTGAATAAATTTCATTGAAAGCTGAATTCCTTTCAGCCATCAAAGAAACATCATCAACCCAAAAACTTACATAAGAATTAACAGAAGAATAAACTTCTTCAATTCTCTGTGAAGCATCATCAGACAAAGAAAAAATAGAGTCAATTGAAGCCAGCTGCTGGGGTTCGGTTGCAAGAGCCAAAAACTGCTGTTTTTCTGAAGTACTGGCATTTGAATCAGAAATCAGTTTCTTTAATTCAATTGCATTCAAAGAATAATCCAGTTTCAGGTCCTGGAATTCCTGCAGCAAAGAAAAAACTTCCTCGTATTTCTGCTTTAATTTATCAGTATCAGAAGCATCAGGGCTGGTAGTAAAAGATAACTCCAAAGAAATTGCTTCATCAAAAGCCTGCTCCACTTCATTTGATTTAACAGACATTAACTCAAGCATTGAATTCATTAAATCAACTTTGTTTCTGACAAAAGAATCAGTTGAACCCTGCTTGATTGAATTCAATTTAAACGGCACATCAGATGAAATAATTTTTGACAGAGTATTAAATTTGCCTTTATTTGAATTAGAAAAAATCCAGTTAGAGCTTGTCTTATAAGAATTAACCGAAAAAAGAACATAAGCTGTCCTGAACAGCTTTCTGTTAACTGCAGCAGAATCAACAACCTTTTTTTCATCAGAAAAAACCGCAATAAAACCGGTTGGCGTCCTGTCAGAAATCAAGACAACAACCCAGTAATTTTTGGCATCAGATTTAATGAAATAAGGGGTTTCACTAAAAGACTGGTTTGATTCAAGGTAATGCGATTCAGATTTAAAAAAATTTGTTACTTCAGCAGAAGACAAAGCATTCACTGAACTAACCAAAAACACCAAAAACAATAAAGCCAAAAACTTCTTCATTTAAATCCCTTTAACTAAATAAATAGAATAACATCAAATATAATCTTTTGCATTGCTCCACAATAAATAAAAACATCTCGCCATTAAAATCTTATCCACAGGGGACATGGGGTAATGGCATCCCGCTTGGCTCCAGACAAAACTTTTTAGAAAAAAGTTTTATCAAAAACAAAATTTTCTAAAAAAGGCAGCAACCATGAAATCTGGGTTCGACTCCCAGTGTCCCCAAACAACTTTCCAAAGTTGTATCAAACGCACGACACAAGGTCGTGCTAGCACAGCTAAAAGCTGTGCGTCGCTGCAACCAGCCGAAACTGGTTTGGCATTCGCTCTGCTCAGCCGAGCTGAAAAAGTTTTATTTCTTTTATTTTTTGTTTAAGTCTGCAGGAAACTTAACTTCAAATCTTGCCCCATAAAACAGAACTGCAAAATCTCTTTTTATTATGCCTTCAACTTCTTTCAGGAACTCTTTTGGAATGTTGTTGCTTTTCACTAAAGGGCAGCTTTTGTCCCAATAATCCAGTTTTGCTATTTTTTTATTAAAATCAATTGATTCCCAGTCAACTGTAAAAGGAAATATTTTGCAGTCAATTGGCCTTGGATCAATATCTTTGTTTAAAGAATACTTTAAAAACTTGCATTCCCTGCCATCAGAACAATTAGTGAATCTTACTCTGTCTCCGGCAAAATGAATTTTAATTCCAGCAGAAAGCAAATGCTCTTTCATTCTTTCATGAAAAGCAAAATACTCGTTTGTCCATTCTTCAACTTTATCGTCATCACAACAGGATTGTGAACAAAATTCTTTTTCACATCCTTCAAGCTTTCCTTCGACAAACTGCTCTTTATTCATCAAATAATAAATTATGTTAAACTAATTAAAATTTGTTGGTTTAACCGCCAGAAACTGTATTCCCTCCAAAAACCTTTTATTTTTCAAAAGCTTTCTTTTATCGGTTATTCATGGATATCTCAGTAATCGTCTGCACTTTAAACGAAGAGAAAAGGATTGGCGACTGCGTTAAATCAATCCAAAAACAAAAGTTTTCAGGAAGCTTTGAAGTAATTGTAGCAGACGGAAACAGTGAAGACAAAACAGTTGAAATAGCAAAAAGCCTTGGAGCAAAAACAATAAAAGAAAAAATAAGAAGAATTGCAGCTGAAAGAAACGCAGGAGCAAAAATTGCTGAAGGAAAATACTTTTTATTCACAGACGCTGATGCAATTGTAGCAGAAAACTGGGTGCAGGAAAACGTTAATTTTTTTGAAAAAAACCCAGAAGTAATAGGCCAGTACGGAAGCGTGTTTTTTTCTGATGTAAGCTCATCAGAGAAAAAAATTAGCAGCACAGTAATGCCGTTGTTCATGAGTTTAATGGCCGCAATCGGAATGCATAACCCGATTGGCTCAAACATTGCAGTAAGAAAAGAATCCTTCAGGAAAATAAACGGCTTTGATTCAAGCTATGTAACCTGCGAAGACCTGGATTTATTCAGGCACCTTAAAAAAATTGGCAAAATAAAATACAACAAAAAAAGCATTGTAGAGGTTTCAGCAAGAAGAGTAAAGGCATGGGGCTACTTTTATTTTATTTTCTTTCACTTAAAGAACGCAGTAAACTTTTATTTCTTCAACAAGGCAAGCAGAAAATACGAAAACATTCGATAGAAAGAATTAAAGAACTTAAACCAAGAACAATTTATCTGATAACATGAGAATAGCTTTTTTTTCTGACAGTTACTGGCCGCAGATAAACGGAGTAGTCATTTCCATAGACAATTTTGCAGAAGAATTAGAAAAAAAAGGCCACAAAATAATGGTTTTTGCGCCAAAAACAAGGGAAGAAGTAAAAACAAAATTTGATGTTTTCTGGATTCCAAGCATTTCACTGCCAACATACAAAGAATACAGGATTAGTTCAATTATTTCACTTGAAGCAGAAAAAAAACTAAAAGAATTCAATCCAGATATAATTCACTGCCACACGCCTTTTTCAGTGGGCTGGATTGGATTAAATTTAGCAAAAAAATTAAAGAAAAAAAAAATCGGGACATACCACACTTACCTGCCTGACTTCATGATGTACCTGCCAATTCCCTTCCTAAAAGAATCACAGATAGCAAAAAAAGGAGTCTGGTTTTATTCAAAACTGTTTTACAACAAATGTGATTTAACTACCACGCCAACAGAAAAAATAAAAAAAGAATTAGAAGAAAACGGAATAAAAAACGTGAAAGTTTTGCCAAACGGAATAAACTTTAAATTATTTAATTCAGTGAAATGCAATAAAGACTTAAAACAAAAAAAACTGGTTTACTTCGGAAGAATTTCATTTGAAAAAAACATTGAAGTGCTGATTGACACACTGGAACTGCTTGAAGAAACTGCTTTGCTTTCAATAATCGGCTCAGGCCCTGCATTAGAAAAATTAAAGGAAAAAGCAAAAGAAAAAAACCTTGAAAAAAGGGTTTTTTTTACAGGAGCATTAAAAGGAAAAGAATTAGCTGAAAAAGTCGCTGAATCAAATGTTTTTATAACTGCAGCAACAATGGAAACACAAGGATTGACAATTGCAGAGGCAATGGCGACAGGAATGCCCTGCATTGGAGCAAACAAAATGGCTATACCAGAAACAATAAAAGAGGAGGTTAATGGTTTCTTGTTTGAACCGTTTAATGCCAGAGAAGCAGCAGAAAAAATAAAAAAACTTTTTTCAGACAAAACATTGTATAACAGGCTTTCAGTTAATGCAGTTAAAAAAGCTGAAGAGAATTCAAGGGAAAAACGGGCATTAAAATTAGAGGAATTCTACTTTAAATTAATTTAAGATTAAGGGGCCGTAGTGTAGTCTGGTTATCACTCAAGCTCGGGGAGCTTGTAACTCGAGTTCAAATCTCGGCGGTCCCATTTCGCGGTTTCGCCCGCGAGCACCGACTCGCTTCCGTGCGAGTGTAACGGTGCGCAACATAAAGTTGCGCTAGCACGGGTTTATCCCGTGCGCGCACACCAACCGAGCGTGACGGTTGCGGCATAAAACCGTGCTAACAAGACCTTGTGTTGTACCTCATTGCCACCGAGCAGAATCGGCGAACGGCAGTTTAAAGAAAGCCTTATTAATTCTGGTTCAGTATTTTTATTGATTAAAATGCCTGTAAGAAAATTAACGCCAGAAGAAATGAAGAAAGCAAAACAGTCGCTTGGACAAACAAACCATATTGTAGGAAAAAGCCCTGAACAGGATAAGTTCAGGAGAAAAACAAAAAAAACAGGAAATTATATCGGAACACGCCATGAAGTCACTGAATGGGATTCAAAAGGAAACCCTGTCAGCAGAACAATAAATGCACAGGACAGTTCAATGGAAGGCAAGCCAAGAATAATGGAAATACAGGAAACTTATGTCGGCGGAAAAATTGACAAGACAACCAAAACAGGAACAATAGGCGGAAAACCAGTCAAGCCTGTAATAAGAAAACATGAGATAAGAAAGTTTTTCAGAAGACTGAGAAGGCTGTAAAAAAGGTTTTAAAGAGATTGAAAGAAGTTTTTTCCTATGGCAAAAGAAAAAGTCACATTTGACTTTGACAAAAAAAACAATTTCTCTGAATGGTACTCTGAAATAGTAAAAAAAGCTGAATTAGGGGACTTAAGATATAATGTAAAAGGCTTTCTGATTTTCCAGCCATGGTCTGTTATTGCAATGGAAAAAATGTATGACTTTTTTGAAGAAACACTTCAATTAAAAGGCCACAAACCATACTGGTATCCTGTTGTAATCCCGGAAAAAAATTTTTTAATGGAAAAAGAGCATGTAAAAGGCTTTGCACCAGAAGTGTTTTGGGTAACAGAAACTGGTGCAGGAGAAAAATTAGAGGAAAAACTTGCTTTAAGGCCGACATCAGAAACAGCTTTCTACCAGATGTTTTCTTTATGGATTAGGTCATACAAAGACCTTCCATTCAAAACATATCAAAGAGCACAGGTTTTCAGGCATGAAACAAAAGCAACAAAGCCTTTCATCAGAAGCAGGGAATTTTACTGGATTGAAACACATAATGCATTTGATTCAAGAGAAAACGCTTTTTTGCAGGCAGAAGAAGACATGCAGACAACAAAAGAAGTGCTGCTGGAAAAATTAGGGATTCCGTTTATTTTTTTTGAGAGACCGCAATGGGACAAGTTTCCGGGAGCAGAATCAACTTTTGCAGCAGACACTTTAATGCCAGACGGAAAAATACTGCAGCTGCCTTCAACTCATGTTATATCGCAAAATTTTACAAAAGCATTTAATGTAAAATTCACTGACGAAAAAGGAAAAGAAAATTACTGCTGGACAACATGCTATGGCCCGGCAGTAAGCAGGATTTTTGCCGCAATGATTTCAGTTCACGGCGACAACAAAGGATTAGTGCTTCCATTCACTGCGGCACCGTTGCAAGCAGTGATTGTGCCGATTTATAACGACAAAAACAAGGAAAAAATATTAAAAGAAACAGAAAAAATAAGAAAAGAATTAACTGAAAAAAAATTAAGGGCTGAAGCTGATTTAACTGACAAAACAATCGGAGAAAAATTTTATTTCTGGGAAATGAAAGGAGTTCCATTCCGCATTGAATTAGGGGAAAAAGAGTTAACTGAAAAAAAAGCAACAGTTTTTGCAAGGCATTCAGGAAAAAAAACAAAAGAAAACCTTGCAAGAATAAGCTCTTTGATTTTAAAAGAAGGCGAAAAACAGCTGAAAGAACTTCAGTTAAAAGCTGAAAAAGAGTTCAGTGAAGCAATTGTTTCAGCTGACTCAATTGAAAAAGCAAAAAAAGAATTAGAGAAAGGCAAAATAATCAAAACAGGGTTCTGTTCAGTGTCAATGGAAGGCTATTCTTGCGCAGAAAAAATTGAAAAAGAATTGAATGCAAGCATTAGAGGGACAAGGCTTGGAGAAAAAGAAAATCCAAAAGGAAACTGCATTGCCTGCGGAAAAAAAGCAGAAAAAATCGTTTATATCGCAAAATCGTATTAAACTGACAAACTTTTATATATGGCAGTATTTATTATTAGTGTGATTGAATGCCGTCAATAGAAGAAATAAATGCTTTAGTCAAATCAAAAAAAGACTTAAAAGAAAGAAAAGAAGAAGCAGAAAAAATAAAGCAGCAGAAAAAACCTGTTGTGAAAGAAGAAAAAAACAATAAACAAAAAATTTTAATGAACAAGCTCAGGGAAGAAGTCTCCAGTATAAAAGGAAAAGACCTTGAAAAAGAAGACATTGACGGCTTAATAATAAAAGAAAAAGAATCAGAGCATTTATGGAATAAAAAAGAGGAAAAAAAAGAAATACAGCCTGAACTAATCGAAGACAAAAAGATTCCTTTCAGGGAAGGGCACTGGCACAAAACAGAACAACAAAAAAAAGAAAACAAAATCAGTTCACTGAACATTAAATTAGAGGAAAAGCCCCTGCACCATGAAGAAAAAGAAACAGAACAAAAAAAACAGATTCTGGAAGAATTAAAAGAACATGCTTCAGGCTACAAAAAAATAAATGAAATCAGTGCTCCTGAAAAAAAACTTTTTGAAAAAGGGGTTTCAGAAAAAATAATCCTTGAAAAAAAGTCAGCTGAAAAAATAATAAAAACTCCGCTGCCTGAAAAAAAAAAAAGACATTGAAAGCGAAATGCTGAAAGAGTTTGTCCTGGAAAAACCTCTGAAAGAAAAAACAAAGGCAACTGAAAGCGAAAAACCCAAAGAAAAAAAATCCATGTTCCAGGTAATAGAATCATTTGAAACAGAAACCCCGGAACAAAAAATTTATCTGGCACCGGAAGAAAGAATGAAAGAACTGGAAAAAATAATTCCTGTTAACATTAAAGCAATGCCGCAAAAAGAGAAAAGCGTAGAAGAAAACCAGAGCGTGGCAGGACAGCTGAAAAACATTACGGGTTTTTTCACCAAAGGCCTAGCAAAAAAAATGGGGGCAAAACAAGTTGATGAAAGCGTTTTTAACGGCCTGACAAAAGAAGAAAAAAACAAAGTGAAAAAGCTTGTTTCGTCACTGGATGTTGCAGTGAAAAAATACACTAAAGAAGAAATAATTGAAGCATTAGAGCTTGAAGGCCACCCGAAAAAAATAATTGAGCCGGTAATTGAAATTATTTACAGTTAATTTACTCCGGCAGAGCCTTCATCCAAGGTTAACTGCATTCTGTTAATAACAAAACCATCTATTTTTTTTTCAAGTTCTCCTGCTTCAGCAAAGCCTCTTGACTTATAAATGGTTTTTGCATGAAGGTTTTCTTTTTTTACAAGCAGGGAAATTTTTTTCACACTGTTTTTTTTGCAGTATTCAATAAAAAAATCAAATAATTTTTTTCCAATGCTTTTTTTCCTGAACTCTTTTTTTACCGCAATACCCAAAAGGCTTGCCTCAAAGCCTTTTAACTTGAATTCAATAAAACCCATAAAAACTTTTTTTTCTTCTGCAACAAAAATACTGCTTCCCTGCCTTTCCCTCAGGCTTATTTCAGGAATCGTTTTCTTTGTGTAAGGGAATTCATCTTCAATTAAAGAATTTATTTCACTGAAATGCTTTTTTTCTGCCTGAATTATTTTCATTCACCACACCAACATAATCCCTTATTTCGTCCAGTGAAATCGCACAACCATTAAACTTTAATGCATATAATGCTGCTTCAAGCGCCTTCAAAGATGACTCAAGTTCCCCTTCAAAACACCCTAACTCAAAAGCTTTTGCAATTAACTCTGCTGACCTCACAATCTTTATTTTTCCTGCAACAGAAAAAAAATCCCTTAAATTTTTTTTGTTCACTTTAATTTTTTTCCTGTAATTAAATCTCAGCTTTTTTGCAAGGTTTTCAGGCTCCTCTAAAAGCATTCTAGTAGTCCTTTCATCAATTACCATTGCAAAAGCATTTGTTTTTTTGTATAATGCAATTGTTTCTGCTTCACCCTGATGGATTATTTTAATCGGGTGGTTTTCTGCAAAAAAAATGTTGTTAGACAATTCAAGTATCTGCGTTGAATCAATTTCTTCTTCAAGGCCAAGCCAGCCTGAATCAACTGCTTTTTTTATTCTCAAAGCATTTAATTCAAACCTGTTAATTGACAAAGGCTTTGTAACTGACTCAAATTCAACGCTTTTTGGAATCAAAAATCTGCTTTTTGTTTTTTTTGAAAGGTTTTCCAAAACATTCATTAAACAGTTCTGTGAAATCGAAATAATTGAACTTGAATCAAAAACAAGTTCATTCAAAGAAAATCCCGTCCAATAATTTTTTTCTTTCTTTCAGGCTTTTAATGTTTTTTTCCCTGTCATGGATTTTTGTCCCGCCAATATAACTTAAAAGGTCTTTTTCGTTTGCATCAGTCAGGCTTACTGCCTGCCTCAAGCTTAACCCCAAAGCATAAGCCCTTGAAGCCTGTTTTACTCTTGCTTTCTCATAAACGTTTGCAATATAATTCCCCATAGAGGAATCAACTTCAAAAACTTTTGCAGAAAGATTATCCAGTTCTTTCCTGAATTCATCAAAATTTTTTTTCTTTAAATAAAGGGAAGCCTTATTCAGGGAAAAAATGATTGTTGATTTTATTTTCCCCCATTTCCCTGCCTCAATTATATGCGGTTTTGACAGGATTTTCTGCAGTGAATAAGAAATCAGCGAAAGCTGTGCCAGAACTTTATCTGATTTCAGGGCAGCTTCCTCTATTAAGCTGTTGCTTAACTGCCTTAACTTAACCAAATCATTTCTTTCAAACGCAGACCTGATTTTTTCAGTTGACTGGATTAAATTGCTTATCATATGCAATAAAACAAGGGAACCAGAATTTTTATACTTTACTGCAGGAATCCTGATTTAAATGAAAAAATAAAGTTTTAAATAAAGGTTAAGCGTTATTGTATTATGCAGTTAAACAAAAAACATTACGCTGCGATTGCTTTTGCGATTATTTTTATCGGGGTTGTACTGATTTCACAGTTTCCTTTAGAAAAGCCAGAGCTTCCTGCAGACTATGAGGAAACACTTTTTAATGATGTAAACGAATTCGAGCCAGATCCTGCATGGTATGTCGGCCAGCCATCAGAAACAATCACTGAATTAAATTATTCTTTTAAGTCAACAGGCTGTTTAGGTGAAATAAAAAACAATGAATTCATTCCGGATGAAAGAAACCCGACAGAAGAGCAAATGAAATCCATTAATGTTGTGCCAGGCAAAAACTCTCTTAAAATAGAATATTATGGCTTAATGTTCTGCGAGGCATCAACGCTTTCATTTGAAACATACATTGACTTGGACGGGTTTGTTATTGTAGCCGAAGGAGAAGCAGTTGATGACACAAAATTTGATTTCGGCCCCACAACAGCTCCGCCGGAAGAAAGGTTTGCATGCATGTGCAATTACAAGGGAACAGTTGAAGTAACAGGCCTTGAATCAAAAGCTTATCCGGTTGTCTTTGAAAACAAGGACGGAGACGACTGGCTCATAGAATCAGTTGAAGTACAGTGAAAAACAAAAGCTAATTAATATCATAAAACAATAGTATAACATGAATTCAGGAATGTTTTCGCGTTCAAAAGAATCAAAGGAAAGGACTGCAAACAAAGCATTAAAACAAAAAAAGTTCTTGAAACAAGAAAAACAGAATACAAAAACAAGTGACGAAAGAAGGCAGAGAAGAAGAAAGCAAATGCGAGATTAATTTAAGAAAAATGTTATGAGACCGCCCGGATTTGAACCGGGGTCAACGGCTTATTTGCATCAATTATTTTATCAGAATAAAGCGAAGCAAGCTAGCTCTACTGAAAGTAGTGCATAGTCTCTCGCGGGCTAAACCGCGAAAGTCGTGCATCGCACTCAACTGACGAAACAGTTGTGGCCCAAAGCCGCAATGCTAGACCAGGCTACACCACGGTCCCAAAACATAATAAAATGGTTAAATAATGTTTTTAAACTAAAAGCATTTAAATTTCAGAAGACTAATTCTATAATGAATTTCAGGGAATTAAGCTCATATTTTGACAGAATTGAAGGCATTTCTTCAAGGCTGGAAATGACTTCAGTTTTAGCAGAATTATTTGAGAAAGCAGGCAAAAAAGACATCAAAAAAATTGTTTTCTTATGCCAGGGCAGGTTAGGCGCTAATTACGAAAAAATTGAGTCAGGATTAGGAGAAAAAATGGTGATTGAAGCCATTGCAAAAACAACTGGCTTTACAAAAAAAGAAATAGAAAAAAAGTTCAGGGAAAAAGGGGATTTAGGGTTGGTGGCAGAAGAATTTGCTGAACAAAAAAAACAGTCAGCATTGTTTTCAAGCGAATTAACTGTAGAAAAAGTTTTTGACAACTTAATAAAGATTTCAAAAACAGAGGGAACCGGCTCAAAAGAATCAAAACTAAAATTAATGGCAGAACTATTTAATTCCGCTACAGGAAAAGAAGCAAAATTTATTGCAAGAATTCCGTTAGAAAACTTAAGGTTAGGCATAGGAGACCCCACAATAATGGATGCGCTTGCAGCAAACTTTCTGGAAGAAGGAATGCAGGACAAAAAATTAATGCAAAAAATTGAAGCTGAAATGAATGAAAAAAAAATAAAAGAAAAAAACCGGAAAGAAGAACTTGAAAGAAGAATTAAATTAAGGTTAAGGCAGAAAATAGAGGAAAAATATAATATTTATTCTGATTTAGGGGCAATAGCTGAAATACTCAAAGAAAAAGGATTAAATGGATTAAAAGAAATTAAAATTGAAGCAGGAATTCCTATCAGGCCGACTTTAGCTGAAAGGCTTAATTCTTCTCAAGAAATAATAGAAAAACTGGGAAAATGCATTGTAGAAGCAAAATATGACGGCTTCAGATTACAGTGCCATAAAAACAAAAACAATGTATGGATTTATTCAAGGCAGTCAGAGAACATGAGTGAAATGTTTCCTGATATAGTGAAAGCAATAAAAGAACAGGTTAAAGCAGAGAAAACGATTTTTGAAGGCGAAGCAATTGCATTCAATGAATTAACAGAAGAATTCCTTTCATTCCAGCTGACAATCCAGAGAAAAAGAAAATACGGAATAAACGAAAAAACAAAAGAATTCCCGTTAAAACTTTTTGTGTTTGATATAATGCTTTTAGAAGAAGAAAATTTAATGGAAAAGCCTTTAACTGAAAGAAGAAAAAAATTAAAGGAAATGATTGGCAAAGGAAAAATAATTGAATTAACCAAAAGCATTGAAACAGATTCAAGCAAAAAACTGGATGAATTCTTTGATGACAGCATTTCAAAAGGATTAGAAGGGATTATTGCAAAAGACTTGAACGCAAAATACATTGCAGGAGCAAGAAAGTTTGCCTGGATTAAATTAAAAAGAAGCTATAAAATGGAATTAAATGACTCAATTGACGGAGTAATAATAGGTTACTATAAAGGAAAAGGAAAAAGAACTGAATTCGGGTTAGGCGCGCTATTAACAGGAATTTACTCTGAAAAAGATGACTGCTTTAAAAGCATTGCAAAAATCGGGACAGGCTTGACAGAAAAAAATTTAAGCGAGTTAGAAAAAATCCTTAAAAAAATTTCTTCAAAAAAAAAGCCTGCAAGAGTTGAATCATCTCTTGAACCAGATTACTGGACTGAACCAAAATATGTAATTGAAATCAGGGCAGACGAAATAACTAGAAGCCCGATTCACTTGGCAGGGTTTAAAGACGGAAAAGGGCTGGCTTTAAGGTTTCCGAGAATGATTTCAATGCGTTCAGACAAAAAACCGGAAGAAGCAACAACAGAAAAAGAAATAACCAGAATGTTTGAACTGCAGGGGAAAAAAACAGAAGAAAACACGCAGTAAAGCAAAAAACATTAAAATTATTAAATGCAAAGAGCTAATAGATTTGAATGAACAAAACAGTTTTCTTTTTGCTTCGGACAGCAGTGTTTTTGACAGGATTTGTTTTAGTTGCATATGGAATGGTTTTTTTCGGGGAATACTTAGGCGAATTCAGGGACTACTATTTCAAGACAGGAGATTACGCTGAAGTCCTTGTATTAATTTTGATTACCTTGGGAATAGGCTATATTTTAAGAAAACTATTGCTTTCAGTTTACAGAAAAGAAGCAGGAATTACAAGGAGAAGAAAATGAATCCATTCAAAATAGTTGTAAGCTTTATTGTACTATTGTATTTGTTTTTTTTTATTTCAAACATTTTTTTTCCCGCTGCATTCCCCAAACAAGGCATTGTAGAAAAATTAAACGGGCAAATAGAGCTCTCAAAAAAAAAAATTTAGGAATTTATAACTCTGAATACGATTTAAAGCTTGAAAAAGGAATTTCACTGTCAAAACAGGATTTTGAATCAAATAATACTGTAATAGAATTTGAATGCAATTCATATGAATTTTGCTGTGCAGAAAACGAGAAATGCGATTCAAGAAGTGAATGGACAAAAGATTTCATTAAATTCAACAAAACAATTAATCCAATAACAAGCACCAGATGCGAGAACGTGAAAGGAACCTATTTCTGCGACATTTACGTTGGAGGTGTTCCGGCGCAAGTGCAATCAGATGGGTTAAACTACAACAACAACTTTTATTTTGATTCAGATAAACTAAGAATTTCAGCTGAAGTAACCAACAAAGGGAATACAACTGAAAGCTTTGCAGTAATTGAAGCTGTTGCAGCAATTGCATTCAACGACAACGGAACAATAAAACAAGAGCAAATAAAAAAAGCTGTTAGCACAAGGACAAGAATTGAACCAAAAGAAACAAAAACACTTGAAACAGAAATTGAATTTGATTCTCCCGGAGAATACTTTGTTAAAGCAAAAATTACTGGACTGGATTTTGGTTTCATTGAACAGGAATTCACAGTAAATGTTTTAGGCACGCCTGCTTACGACTGCAGGATTGACAGCACAAAAAAAGAAATAATTATTGATGACACAACAGTTTCTCCTACAACAATAACTGAATGCACTATAAGGCATTATTGTTCTGATTGCTTATATGCATTTGAATGCAAGCAGGCTTGGAAAAAAGTTTTTCAGCAAAAAAATTTTGAGTTAGGGACAAAAGATTTCACAACAGAAAAAAGCAGAGGAACAAACTGCAGTTAGCCGATTTCGCTCGGCTGCCACGTCACGGTTCCGTCCGTGAGCAACGGTGCACAACATAAAGTTGCGCTAGCACGGCTTCACGCCGTGCGCCGTCACAACCGCACGGAAGCGGTTATTCACTTCGTTCAGTCGAGCTGAATAAATATTAGCCTGTATACAACCAAAAAAAAACAATTAAAAATTAGTTGCACCAAAGATATATTAAAAGGTGAAAAAATGCAGATTTTTATTGACACAGCAAACACACAGGAAATAAAAAAGTATTATGCTTTAGGAATAGTTGACGGAGTAACAACAAACCCTTCTTTAATAGCAAAAGAAAATAAACCGTTTAAAGAAATCATAAAAGAAATTGTTTCAATAGTTGACGGACCGATTAGTGTTGAAACAACAGACGAAAAAGCTGAAGGAATAATAAAACAAGGCATTGAATACAGCATAATCCACAAAAACATTGTAATAAAAGTTGCAATGAGCGAAGAAGGATTAAAAGCAATTAAAACTTTAACAAAAAAAGGAATCAAGACAAACTGCACATTGGTTTTTTCTGCCAGCCAGGCATTGCTTGCAGCAAAAGCCGGCGCCACTTATGTAAGCGTTTTTGTCGGCAGATTAGATGACGCAGGCAATGACGGAATGCAGGTAATAAAAGATTCAGCAGAAATATTCAAAAAACATTCAATTAAATCAAAACTGATTTCAGCAAGCATTCGCAACCCAATTCATGTAATTGAATCAGCGAAAGCAGGGGCAGACATTGCAACAATTCCTTTCAGTGTGCTGGATTTAATGATAAAGCATCCTTTGACAGACAAAGGAATACAAAAGTTTTTAGACGACTGGAATAAAGTGAAAAAATAATTGTCCGAAGGACTGTTTTTGATTAAACTTTTGGAAAAAGTTTATTTTTTACCAATTGAATTTCTTTTATTTCAAGATATCCTGTTGTTTTATCCCAGTGCTTTTCAGAAGAAGTTACCTGAAGCTTTTGCTTAAAGAAAGGCGCGTTCAAGACAAAAGTTTCGTATTCCCCGCCTTCTCCTGCAACATTCAAGCCAAAAGTTTTATCCAATTGCATTAAATCCTTTAAAGTTTTTTTGTCTAATTTCCTGCCAAGCCAGTTCTTGTCCAAGCCTTTGGCTGCAACAGCAGCAATTATTACTTCAAATTTTTTTTCAATTAATTCTTTCACATAATCTGACTGGTTTTTCTGCCATAAAGGAGAAAAGCATTCAAGCTCTAGCTCAGAGCAAACTGATTCAATTCTTTTTTTTTGGTAAGAAGAAGCTAATGCTCCAGTAGTAATGCCTTGAATGCCAAAATTTTCTTTGGCTTTAATTAAAGCATTCTTTAAGTCTTCAATCTCTTCTTCTGCCACTCCAGCGGTTTCTTTGTGCATTACAGGAATTTCTGCTGCAATTCCCTGAAAAGAAGTTAACTTAATGTTCGGGGTGTGAAACATGAAACTAAACTGGTTTTCTGAAACAAGTGAAATCAATACTTTTACTTCATGTTTTTCTTCAAACGCCCAGTTCACTGAATAACAGGAATCCTTTCCGCCAGAAAACAAGCTTGCAATCTTCATTAAACTAAAATTTTATCAAAAAAGATTAAATATTAATTGATTTCCCTTTTTCTTTCTTTAATGCACTCAGAACAGCTTTATTTAAGGGATTCTTATCTGAAAGAAGCTCAGGCAAAAGTAATTGATTCAAGCAAAGAAGAAAAATGGGTTGAACTGGATAAAACAATTTTTTATGCTGAATCAGGCGGCCAGCCCTCGGATAAAGGAAAAATTGAATGGCAGGGAAAAGAAGCTGAAGTAAAAGAAGTGAAAAAAAAAGACGGAAAAATAATTCATTTAATTGAAGGCGAAACACCGGAAAAAGGCACTGAAGTTAAACTGGTTTTGAACTGGGAACTGCGTTACAAGTTTATGAGAATGCATTCAGCCCAGCATTTGCTTTCAGCCTTGATTTTAGATGAATTAGGGGCTTCAACTGTAGGCAACCAGATTGGCTTTGAAAAAAGCAGAATGGATTTTTTTCCAGTAAAATTTACTGAAGAAAACCTGAAAGGATTTGAAGACAAATTCAATGAAATAGTTGAAAAAGAACTGCCAGTTGAAATTTATTTTAAGGAAAGAGAAACTGTTTTAAGTGAAGTGGATGAAAAGAGGCGTGTTTTATTTTCAAGGCTGCCTGAAACAATACAAGAAATCCGTGTAATAGAAATTCCCGGCATTGATAAATGCCCTTGCGGGGGAACACACGTAAAAAACACAAAAGAAATCGGCTTTATTAAAATAACTGGAAGGGAAAACAAAGGAAAAGACAGGGACAGGATTGTATTTGAATTAAAAGATTAAAATTTTACTGTCTTGTCTGCTTTAATCCATGGCACCTGAGGCCCTTTGTCAATTATTGCAGGCCTTTTTTCTATGTCAATCCTTATTACTTTTTTTCTTCCAAACTTGTTTCTTTTAGACCATGCACTTAAATAGTTTTCGTGTGACTGGTAACTGGAGTAAAGGGAAAGAAGTATTCCAATAACAAAAATATTTGATACAAAAACTGCAAAAACCATGTTCAGCAACAAAAGAACAAAATTAAAGTAAAAGATTCCAAGTGTTTTTCCTTCATCTATTTTCATGTTTAAGTAAGTTCTTCCGATTTCTTCCCTGAATTTTATGTCAGACTTGTCTGTTTCAACATCAAACAAAATCTGTTTTCCTTTAACTAGTTTAAACATTCAACCGCCCTTTGCAATGTCAAAGCCGTCAATTCTTGTGACAACTTTTTTCTTCCATCTTTTTTTGTCAGAGCTTGAGTCGCCGTAAACAAACTGCATATTCAGCACTTTAGGAAAAAAGAAAATCAAGAACAAAAAAAACCAGTTAAAAACAAAAAAGCCGCCTAAAACGCTTAACAGGCACAAACCAATGTAAGAATTCATTTCTGCCTTGAGTTTAATGTCATCTATTTCCCAGTTAATCCATTTATTAATAATGTCTTCTCTTTTTTCAAACTCCAAATGTTTTAAGTCATCTGAATCAAGGGTAACCCTTAATGTTTTTCCTTTCATTAATTTTTGTGGCATTCAATCAACTTTTTCAATTAATCCCTTAAAAGCATCAACCTTTATTTTGTCCCCATCTTTAAGAAGTTTAGTGATGTTTTTTACCCCGACAATGCACGGAATGCCTAACTCCCTTGAAACAATGGCTGCATGAGAAGTTATTCCGCCGAACTCTGTTATTATTGCAGAAGCCTTTTTCATTGCAGGAACAAAATCAACGCTTGTCGCAGGAGCAACAAGAATGTCTCCTTTTTCTATTCTTGAAATCTCGCTTGAATCACTTAAAACCACTGCTTTCCCAAAAACTGTTCCAGAGGAAGCGCTCATTCCAGAAAAAAATTTTTCTCCAGAAGAATCTGAAGGAGTTCCTTCAATTATTGACTTTATTTTCAATGCATTTTCTCCTGATTCAAGAAAATATTTTTCTTCTTCCAGCACATAACAGAATGCAGTTCTTTCATTTAATGTCTGCCTGTCTGCTTTTGAATTATATTTAAGGAATCTTTCAACTTCTTCGTCAGTGAAATTTTTCAGTTCCCCGTAAGTTAAGCCAATTCTTTCAGCCATTTCAGAGTAAAAAGGAATAAGCTTGAAGGAAAAATAACTTAAAAGAAAATTTGATTCAGCCCTGTAAAAAGCAGTTTTATTCATTTCATTTACAAACCTTGATTCAGTTGCATTAAGTTCAAGATTAGTCAGAGTTGAATAAAAATCAGCCTTAGTTTTTTCAAGCTTTGAATTCATTCCCTTGTATTTAGACAAGTCTTCTTTTGACTTGTTTTTTATTTCATTCAAAACATCTTTTTTTGTTAAAGGTTCATTATTTACTAAAACAGGAATCCAGCAGAATTTTTCTAAATGATTGTTCAGTTTTTCATTAAATTCAGGCAAATCAATTTCATTAAAGCTTTCGATATTTATTTTTTCCTGCAAAACCATCTTAGCCAGTTCAACTAAACTTTCTTCTTCCTCTAAAGTTTTTGAAGGCAAAAAAGGAGTTGTAATTTTAATCAAACCATCTGAAACCATATTCTTGTCTGAAAGCCTTTCAGAAACAAGTTTTTCAAGCCTTGGAGTAAAAAAATACTCTGTATACCAGCACCAGAAATCCATTGCAAGAACAAAACCCAAAGCTTTTTTTGCCAAGGCAAACAATTCAATTAATTCAGCATTAGATTTGAGTGAAAAATTTTCTCCAGAAATTTGTTCAATCAATTTTTTCTTGCCTTTTATCTCAGAATCAAATGTATTAAAAATTTGTGAAGCATAAGCAGGGTTGTTGTCATAATTTTTAAAAAAAACTTTTCTAAGCCTTGAATAATGTTCTTCTGCCTGATATTTCGTAAGGTTATGCCCTTTAAATAAAAGGGCAGAAAGAGTCGGGACAGTTCCTGTAAGTTTTAAAAAAACTTTTTTGAATTCTTTTCCTTCTTCAGCAGAAGAGCAGTCAAACAAAGGCCAGTTGCCACTCCAGAACCAAACCCAGGAATACTTTTTCAGCGAATCAAAGTTTTTTATATACATAAGAAAGTATTCTTTTCATGAATTAATATAACCAAAGTTCAAAACCAATTAAACCAAAAGGTTTAATAAATAGTTTATCCTGGTTATGTCAGATGAGCAAGTTTTTCAATCCTTCAAATCTTAAAAAGAAAGGAGTAAAAGAACTGTCTGTCCTACTGCTTAGCAGAGAGTTTCCCCTGCAGTTAATTGAAATAAAGAAAAGGCTGAAAGAAGAATTTTCAGTGGATGTTTCTTTTCAGGCAGTAAAAAAAGCAGTTGATTCCCTTGAAGAAGAAGGCATAATCAAAAAAGAGGGAAAAAGCTTTTTTCTGGACAAGAAATGGATTTCTGAGTCAAAAAAGTTTTTTGATGCATTGACTTCAAGGAATGTCTCAAAAGTGGGAACGAGAAAAGGGTTCAATGCAGATTATAAAAAAAAGAATTCATTCTTTTTTTCCGATTTATATGAATTAGACAATTTTTGGGCTGACTTAATGTATGAGTGGATAAATAACATTGAAAAAGAGGAAAAAAAGATTTTAACCGGGCAGTCCCCTTTTGGCTGGTGGTTCCTGCTTAATTTTGCAAGCGAAACAAAAGTCCACAAAGAACTGAAAAAAATAGGCGGAAAGGAATTTATGGTTTTTACCAAAGATTTTCCTTTAAACCAATTGGCAGTTAGAAGCTACAAACAAATATTCCCAGAAGGAAAATACATTATTAAAGAAAACAAGTCTCCTCAAGCAGAAAAAGACTTATCGGTTTTGGGGGACTTAATAATTGAAGTTGAATACCCAAAAGACATTCTCAGGAAACTCAATGCTTTTTTTTCCAAGTACAGGGATTTCAAGACTGATTCAAAAGATTTGCAGAAACTGGTTACAACAAAAACAAAAATCAAGTTCACTTTCTTTAAGGACAGGTTTATCGCGGAAAAACTCAGGGAAAGCGTTCTGCAGGAATTCAGGAAAAAGTAACTTCTTAAATACTTTAAATACTTTATTGTATTACAATTAAAGTGATTTGAATGGGTTTAAAAGAGTTAAAAGAAAAGTTTTCAGTAAGGGAAATGGATGAAATAAGGGTTTTCACTGAAAACGAAGAATACTCAGGAATAATGCTTCCCTCGCAAAATGAAAAAAACATGACAATAAAATTAAAGTCAGGATACAATATCGGAGTAGGAACAGAAAGAATAAAAAAAATTGAAAGGCTTTCAGCAGCAAAAGAAACAGAAAAAACAGAACAAAAAAGCGGAGAAGAAAAAAAATTCATTAAAAATGGCTCGCTTCCCTTGATTTCAATCCTAAATACAGGGGGAACAATTGCTTCAAGAATCGATTACAGGACTGGGGCGGTTTCTCCGGCAATGGAACAGGAAAAACTGATAACCAATATTCCTGAATTAATGGAAACCGCAAACATTGAAACAAAAAACATAATGGAAATGTTTTCAGAAGACATGAATTTCAGGAACTACAAAAAAATAGCAGAAGAAATAGAAAAAGAAATAAAAGAAAAAAAAGAATTAAAAGGAATAATCATAGGGCATGGAACAGACACAATGCATTACACTTCAGCCGCGCTATCATTCATGCTGGAAAACCTTAATATTCCTGTTATTCTAGTCGGTTCGCAGAGAAGCTCTGACCGAGGTTCATCTGATGCAGCAATGAACTTAATTTGTGCAGCAGAATTCATTGCAAGAACAGATTTTGTCGGAGTCGGATTATGCATGCATGAAAGCTCTTCAGACGACAACTGCGTAATTCTTTCAGGAACAAAAAGCAGGAAAATGCATTCAAGCAGAAGAGACGCATTTAAGCCAATAAATGATATTGCAATAGCAAGAATTAATTTTGAGTCAAAAAAAATAACTTACTTGAAAGAAAACTATGAAAGAAAAAAAGAGAAAACAAATTTAATTTTAAAAGAAAAAATGGAAGAAAAAACTGCTTTAATTAAACTGCATCCAAACATTCATTCAAAAGAAATAGAGTTTTATGAAAGAGAAGGATTCAAAGGAATTGTTTTAGAGGGAACAGGATTAGGCCATGCACCAATCGGAAGCAAAGGAAACACGGAAGAAAACAAAAAAAACCTTGAAGCAATAAAAAAATTAACAGAAAAAGCTGTTGTTGTAATGGCTTCACAGGCATTCTACGGAAGAACAGACTTAAATGTTTATTCAACAGGAAAAGACTTGCTTAATGCAGGAGTCATTCCGGCAGAAGACATGACCCCAGAAACAGCTTTCATTAAACTGGCATGGCTGTTAGGCAATTATTCAATGGAAGAAACAAAAAAATTAATTGCAGAAAACTTGAGAGGAGAAATAACTGAAAGAAGCGATTTAAGGGGCTTTAACACAATGTGAGGTGAAAAAATGGGTTTTGTGACAAAAGTAGAACAGCATATAAAAGAAAACTTTGAGCCAAAAAAAATTTTGCACGCATACACCGTAAGGGAAAACGCTTTAAGGCTAAGCACAGGAATGCAAACAGACACAGAAGTAATAGAAATTTCAGCCCTCTTACACGAAACAGGGACAACTCCAATGCAAAGCTCAATGAAAGCACTGGCATTGTTAAGTGAAATAGAATACGATGAACACAAAAAACACCAAATAGCCAAACTTATACATAATCATCCGTTTGATTCATTCATCTTAGAGCAAAGAATTTTATTTGAAGCAGACAAAAACGAGCACAAAGAAAAAACACTTCTTGAAAAAATAAAGTCTTTTTTCAGCAAATGATTTATGGTTTAAATGATTGAAACAGAAGTAAAACACAAAATAAAAAATAATGCTGCACTCAGGAAAATCAAGTTAAAGCTCAAAAAGTCTGCTGTGTTCCAAAAAAAAGAAAAAGAATTTAATCTTGTATTTGATTCAACTGAAGGGGAACTGAAAAAAAAAGATTTTCTTTTAAGGCTGAGAAAAGACTCAAAAAACACTTTAACTTTCAAGGCTCCTGCAAAAAAAAGCAAATTCAAGGAAAGAAATGAAACTGAACTAATTGTAAAAGATTTTAACAGGACTAAAAGGCTTCTTGAATCAATGAACTTTCTTCCAGTCTTTGTTTACGAAAAAAAAAGAGAGTACTTTGAATTCAACAGAACAGAAATCCTTTTGGACGAACTTCCTTTTCTTGGGTTTTTTCTTGAATTAGAGGGAACAGAAAAAGGCATTATGGAAACAGAAAAAATGCTTGGGTTAAAAGAAGAAAACCGGATTACAAAAAATTATCTTCACATTTTTTTGGAACACAAGAAAAAAACAGGGTTAAAGGAAAAAAATATGGTGTTCAGCAAAAGCAAGCTTTAAATAGAAAAAAAACATTAATTTGAAGGAGTTGATTTTATGTTTGGTTTTGGAAAAGGAAAAATTGAACTGGTTTTAGAAAAATATAATTTCAAGCAAGGGGAAACAATTAAAGGAAAAGTTTCAGTGAAAATGAACAAGCCGACTAAAGCAAAAGAATTAAGGGTATTGTTTGCAGGGGAAAAAACAACTTCAAGCAGCTCGGTGTCTTTTGGCTCAACAAGAGACAATACAAAAAAAACGAAAAAAGTTTTTGTGCACAGATTTGAAATGCCTTTGGATGGAGAAAAAGAATACACTCAAGGGGAATATCCTTTTGAAATAGCAATTCCTGCTGGAATTCTTGAAGCAGGAGGAAGTTTGCCTGAAGGAGCAGCAGGAACAGCAATTAAAACAATTCAGTTTTTATCCGGAAGTTCATCCAGAATCCAGTGGTTTGTGGAGGCAAAATTAGACATAGAAAAAAGTTTTGACGTAAGCAAGAAAGTGCAGATAAACGTCGGATGAAAAAGTTTAGTTAATCTTTAAAAACCAAAAAAAAAGAAATCGAACCACTGCATTAAAGCAGTGGTTTTAGTTAAACTAATTGCCACAGTTTATTTCCATTTCTGCCATTCCATTTTCTATTGCAATGTTCTTTATTTTTACTCCGTTAACTGTTTTTGTTTCTAAATGAGCAATTGTTTCTGTTACTCCATAAACTTCAACAGTAATTTCATCATTGGAGCCAATTTCAGTTACTTTAACTGTTACATCATTTCTTGTCACTGCAATCCCTGGAACCATGCTGGTTGTAGGGCAATTCATTGTATGATTCATTGTATCAATAAATGTGCCAGTACAGGAATCCATCAAATTTAATGCAACCCAATCACTGTATTCTTTATAGCCAAGTGATTCTTTCGGAACCAGACAGTCATAGAAAGTGCCCTGAAATTTTTGGTCAGGATTTACTGTTACCAAAGTATTTATCAGACAGTTTTCTCCTTCAAATCCTTTAACTGTGAACAAAAACATGGCTTCCGGGCCAAAACCTGCTTCAAATGTTGCAGGCTCGCATGCTTTAAGCTTTTCGTCAAAGCAATCAGAATCTTCGCCGCAATTGAATACTTCTATTTCTCCTTTGTCTAATTCATCCTTTTTTTCATCTTTTGTTTCCTTGTTATCTGCTGCCCCTGGCTCTTCGTCTTTTGTTTCTTGAGTGCATCCGGCAAAATAAATGACCACAGAAATCAAAACAACTAAAATCAAAAATTTTTTCATTAATATTCCCTCCAAGAAAGTTATTACGAGAAAATAGCGAAAGAAAACTATTTAAAGGTAACCAAATAATTTATAATAAAAGGTAAAAAAAAATGGCTTATGAATTTTTAGGATGGACTTTTTTTGAAATAAGTTTATTGAATATCCTGATTGCATTAGGGATAATTATCGGCGCATTCTTCATCGGAAAAATAGTTTACTATTTGTTCAAGACAGTCGGAAGAAAAATTACAGCAAAAACAAAAACAGACTTGGATGACATTTTAATTGACATAATAGAAGAACCAGTTGTTGCAATAATTATTTTAGTCGGAGTGTTTATTGCATTCCAGTTCCTGAAAATAGGCGACGGAATAATCAATGCACTGCTGAAAGTTGCAGTAATTGTTGTCCTTGCATGGACTGCGTTAAGGTTTGTTAATGCAATCAGAGACAAACTGCTCATCCCTTTAGCACAAAAAACAAAATCTTCTTTTGACGACCAGATGATTCCATTGATTTCAAAAGCAAGCAAAGCAATAATTGCAATTATTGCAACAATAATGGTTTTAGATTCAGTGGGATTTGATGTAACTGCTTTGCTGGCAGGGCTTGGAATAGGAGGATTAGCATTAGCTTTTGCCGCACAAGAAACAGTTTCAAATGTTTTTGGCGGAATTTCCCTGATTTTAGACAAGTCAATCAAAATAGGCGACAAAATAAAGCTTGAATCAGGTGAAGTAGGAATAGTAAATGAAATAGACATAAGAAGCACGAGAATAAGGACTTACTCAAATGAAATAATAATTATTCCAAACTCCAAAATGGCTAACAGCAAAATAATTAATTACGCCCAACCAAATTCTTTTGGCAGGGGAGAAATAAAATTCAGCGTAGTGTATGGAAGCGACATAGAAAAAGTGCAAAAAGTTGTATTAGATGCAATGAAAAAAAATGAAAAAGTTTCAAAACACAAAGACAGGGAACCAGCAGTTGACTTTCTTTTAATGGCGGATTTCTCGCTAAATTTCAGCGCAAAATTCTGGTGCGATGACTACACTGAAGTTTGGCCAACTGAAAGGCAGTTAACAAAAGAAATCTATAATGCATTAAACAAGAATAAGATTGGAATTCCATTCCCAACCCATACAGTTTACCTGCAGAAATAAAAAAAAATTAAACCCAGCCTTTTTTTCTGAAAAAAAAGAACATAAGCAATGCAATTGAAAGCATTAAAACCCACAACAAAGGATAAGCCCATTGCATTTCAAGTTCAGGCATGAACTTAAAATTCATTCCATAAACTCCTACAATAAAAGTCAATGGAATAAAAATTGTTGCAATAACAGTTAAAACTTTCATTACCTCGTTCATGCGGTTGCTGATGCTTGAAAGATAAATTTCCAGCAAACCTGAAACCATGTCCCTGTCAGTTTCAACTGTATCAATTACTTGAATTGTGTGGTCATAAACATCTCTTAAAAACAATGAAGTTGTTTTCTTGATTAACTTGGATTCCCCTCTCTGCATGCTGTTAATTACTTCCCTTAAAGGCCAGACAGATTTTCTCAAAAAAATCAGGTCATGCTTGAGCCTGTAAATTGTGTTTAATTCTTTTCTAGAAGGATTAACCATTACTTTTTCTTCCAATAATTCAATCTGCTCGCCGATTCTTTCAAGAATAAGAAAATAACTGTCAACTACAGCGTCAACCAAAGCATATGCAAGGTAATCAGGCCCCATTTTCCTTATTTTTCCCTTGGAATTCCTTATCCTGTCCCTTACAACATCAAATACATCTCCTTCTTTTTCCTGAAAAGAAATAACAAAAGTTTGGCCTAAAATAAGGCTAACCTGCTCTATTGTCATCTCGCTGTTTTTGCCGTTATAAAAAATCATTTTAAGGACTAAAAACAAATAAGATTCAAAGTCTTCCAGCTTGGGCCTCTGCTCTGTGTTAAGAATGTCCTCTAAAATCAAGGGATGTGATTCAAAATGCTTTCCGATTTTTTCAATTACTTCTGTGTCATGAATTCCGATTACATTAATCCAGGTAACAGTCGGAGTGTTTCTGAAAGGAAAAATTTCCTCTACATTCTTTAATTCTCTTTCCTCAAACTTTGTTTCACTGTAATCCATTAACTGGATTTTAACTTGTTCTGTTTTCTTTTTTCCGGTGAAAACAAGTGTTCCGGGAGACAAGCCAGGCTTGCTTAAAGGCGTTTTAATCAGTTTAGCCATGCAATCATCCAATAAAACCAAATACTCTTTAAAGTATTTATTTATTCTTTTATTAAAGGTTTTTGCATGAAACACGATTTTAAGGCAGTTGGACTGAAAGTTGGATTAGAAATACACCAGCAGTTAGACACTGGAAAGCTGTTCTGCAGGTGCCCTTCAATAATACAGGAAAAAAAAGAAGACAGTGAATTCAAAAGAAAATTAAGGCCTGTTGCATCAGAGCTCGGAAAATTTGACCCTGCTTCAATAGAAATATTCAAAAGAAAATTCGTTTACTCATACAAATACTTTAATGAATCAAACTGCTTAATTGAAGCAGACGAAGAGCCGCCAAAAGAAATGGATGAAAACGCATTAAAAACGGTTTTAGAAATTGCTTTAATGGCTGAATCAAATGCAGTGGACGAAATTCATGTAATGAGAAAAACAGTAATAGACGGAAGCAATACAGCAGGCTTCCAGAGAACAGCAATGATTGCATTAGGCGGAAAAATAAAACTGGAAAAAAAAGAAATAGGAATTGAAACAATTGCATTAGAAGAGGATTCAGCAAAACTAATTGAAAAAAAAGAAAAAGAAATAATTTACTCTTTAGACAGGCTGGGAATTCCGTTAATTGAATTAACAACAAAACCAGAAATTTTTTCACCAGAAGAAGCAAAAGAAACCGCGCTAAAAATAGGGGAGTTATTGAGAAGAACAGGGAAAACAAAAAGAGGCTTAGGAACAATAAGGCAGGACATAAATATTTCAATAGAAAAAGGGGCAAGAATTGAAATAAAAGGAGTGCAAGAGCTGGAAAAAATAGGCTTGTTTGTTGAAAGAGAAACAGAAAGGCAGTTAGGATTAATTGAATTAAAACAGGAATTGAAAACAAGAGGCTGTGAAAAACAAGAATTAATTATGTATAAGAACAAGGCGGTTGATTTGGCTGAAGTGTTTGAAAACACTGACTGCAATACAATTAAAGGAAAAAAAGTTTTTGGCATAAAAATACCAAAGTTCGCTTCATTAATTGGAAAAGAACTTCAGGAAGGAAGAAGATTCGGCACAGAACTGGCAAACTATGTTAATGCAATAACAGGATTAAAAGGAATTTTTCATTCAGACGAACTTCCAAAATACGGAATCAGTGAAGAAGAAGTCAAAAAAACAAAAGAAAAACTCCAAGCCGGAGAACAAGATTCTTTTGTATTGGTTTCAGCTGAAGAAAAAAAATCACAGCAGGCATTAAACACTGTAATTGACAGATGCATTACAGCACTTGAAGGCGTTCCAGAAGAAACAAGAAACGCCTTGGAAGACGGTAACACTGAATATTCAAGGCCATTGCCTGGCGCGTCAAGAATGTACCCTGAAACAGACATTCCAATAAAAAAAATCAGCAGAAAACAATTAGATGAACTAAAGCAAAGCCTGCCGCTGACTCCAGAGCAAAGAAAAATAAAATACATCAACAAATACAAAATCTCAGAACAGCTTGCAGAAAAAATGAAGTTAAACAATCACGCAAGATTTTTTGAGCAATTAGTTGAAAAAGGATTTAACGCAACAGCAACAGCAGTTTTATTGCTTGAAGGAATCACAACATTAAAAAGACAGGGAACACAAACAGAAAACATTTCAGATGAAATGATTGAATCAGTTCTTTTTTCAGCTAAAGAAGGAAAACTCCTTGAAGACAACAAACTCAAGGCCCTTGACTTTTGGGCAAAAGAAAAAGAGCTTCCATTGGAAAAAATAATAAATGAACTGCAAGAAGAAAGGCTTTCAGAAGAAAAAACAAGGAAAACAATAAAAGAAATAATTGCAAAAAACACTGCAATAATTAATACCCCGGGAGCAAACGTTTTCTCTGCCTTAATGGGAAACGCAATGATTCAGCTGAAAGGCAGAATTTCAGGAAAAGAAATAAGCAGGATCCTGAAAGAAGAACTCAAAAAGAAGGGAATAGAATAAAAAGAATTAAATAGGTGAAAGAATGGAATTAAATGAAATGAAAAAAATTGATTCAGAAAATTATTTTTCACTCCTTGAAAACTTTCCTGAACAGATAAAAGAAGCAATGGAAATAGGGAAAAAAATCCGCCTTGAAAAAAAAGAATTTGCAAACATTGTGGTGCAGGGAATGGGCGGCTCAGGAATAACAGGAAAAATACTTGCCAACCTGCTTGAAAACGAATTAAAAATCCCGATTCAGACGAGCAACGGCTATGAAATACCTAAATTTGTTTCAGAAAAAACACTGTTTATTGCAATAAGCTATTCAGGAACAACAGAAGAAACCCTTACAGGGGCAAAAAAAGCAAAACAAAAAAAAGCATTTATTCTTGGAATAAGTTCTGGAAAACAATTCAAGAAAACATGCAGTCATTTCATCAAAATTCCTGAAGGATACCCTCCAAGAGCAGCCACAGCTTTTTTAGTTATCCCGCTAATTTTTGCATTCCAGAAACTGGGCCTGATAAAATCAAAAGAAAAAGAAATAAAAGAATTCATTGCATTAGCAGAAAAAGAAAAAACAGGAATAAAAAAAACCGCTCTTGAAACAGCAAAAAAAATGTTCAGGAAAACAGTTTTTGTTTATTCAGCTAAATCAGTTGAAGTTTCCTCTCTAAGGTGGATGACACAAATCAACGAGAACTCAAAAGCCTTCTGCCATGCAAACGTTTTGCCTGAAATGAATCACAACGAAATAAACATGGATTACAGCAAAGGAATCTTTGTTTTCCTGAAAACAAGAAATGAAAGCACCCAGATGAATAAAAGAATTGAATTCACAAAAAAAGTTTTTTCGGGAAAAAACAAAACCATTGAACTCACCTCAAAAGGAAAAAGCCTTTTCTGCCAGCTGTTTTACCTGATTTATTCAGGGGATTTCACTTCATACTACCTTGCAATATTAAACAAAGTTAATCCATCTCCTGTGCCGGTAATAACAAAACTAAAAAAGGTATTGAAATGAAAGCAATAGGCATTGATGTCGGCGGAACACAAATTAAAGCAGGAATTGTTGACAGCAAAGGAAAAATATTCAAGCAAATAAACATTGAAACAAACCCTTCTTCCGGAAAAAACAGCATTATTTCTTCTATTGAAAGAATTATTTCAAAACTTGACTCAAAAGAAATCAAATCCATTGGAATAGGCTTTGCAGGAAGCGTTGACGAAAAAAAAGGCATAATAATTGAAAGCCCGAACATACCGAAAATGAATAACACAAAAATAGTGGAAGCACTAAAAAAAAAAATCAGGAAAAAAATTGTTTTACAGAATGACGCAAAATTAATGGCTTTAGCTGAAGCAAAAATCGGAGCAGGGAAAAAATTCAGTGTTATAGTAGGCTTAACAGCCGGGACAGGAATAGGCTCTGGAATAATAATCAATAAAAAAATTTTTTCAGGAAAAAATAATTTAACCGAAATAGGCCACACTACAATAAACTTTTTCGGGCCAAAATGCCAGTGCGGCAACACAGGCTGCCTGGAAGAATACGCCGGAATAAAAGCTTTAATGAGGCTCACAGAAAGAAAAATGGAGGCATGTCCTTCAATCCTGAAAAAAATGTGGCCTTTAACGCCGAAAAAAATTGATGAAGCCGCACAAAAAAAAGACAAGCTTGCTATTTCAGTACTAAAAGAAACAGGAATGCTTTTAGGAATCGGCTTAGCAAACATTGCAAACTCGTTTAACCCTGATGCAATAATTTTAGGAGGAGGATTAAGCAACTCAAAAATTATTTTTAATGAAGCAGTAAAAGAAATGAAGAAAAGAGCCCTGAAACCGGCAAAAAACACTAAAGTGCTTAAAGCAAGATTCAGGGAAAAAGCAGGCATGATTGGAGCAGGATTGCTTGCACTGGAACCAAATTAAAATCTTTGCACACACAAAATAATCAGATGTGGTTTAAATGAAAGAAAAAATGAAGGAAAACGCTGCAATAAAAGCAGTTGAATTAATTGAAAAAGGAATGATAATAGGATTGGGAAGCGGCAGCACCGCAGAAATTTTTGTAAAAAAGCTTGCAGAAAAAAACAAAAAAGAAAACATGAATTTAATCTGTGTTGCAACTTCAAACAAAACAGCCGGCCTTGCAATTGACTCAGGATTGAAAGTAGCAGGATTTGATTCAGTTGACAGAATAGACATTGCAGTTGACGGCGCAGACCAGATTAACAGGAAAAAAGAACTCCTAAAAGGAAATTCAATGTATGCTTTCCTGAAAGAAAAAAAAATTGACTACAAAGCAGAAAAATTTATTGTAATAGCTGATGAAAGCAAATTATTAAAGCAATTAACCGGAGAAATTTTAATTGAAGTCGAGCCTGCAATGACTTTCAAGATATTAAAGCATTTAAGCGATTCATTTGAAGCAGAAATAGTCCAGGTTTCAAACAAATGCATGCCCTTGGAAACAGAAAACAAAAACTATATTATTTCAATGCAATTGCATACTCCAATAGAGAACGCAAAAAAACTTGAAAAACAACTTGATTCAATTATTGGAGTAAAAGCAAACGGCGTTTTTACAAGGCCTTGCACCGTAATTATCGGGACAAAAACCGAAACAAAAATTCTTTGAGTGAAAAAATGACAAATTATTCTGATGCAGGAGTAAACATTGACAAAGGAAACCAGGCTGTTGCAAGAATAAAAAAACATGTTAAAGCAACATTCAATGAAAGCGTAATGCTTGACGCAGGGCTGTTTGCAGGGGCAATTGACTTAAAAAAAATAAAGAAAATGAATAACCCTGTATTGCTTGCAAGCATTGACGGAGTCGGCACAAAAATAATGATTGCAAAACAATTAAATGAATGGACTACAATCGGCCAGGATTTAGTGAACCATTCAGTTAACGACATTTTATGCCATGGCGCGGAACCAATTGCATTCCTTGACTATATTGCTTCAGCAAAACTTGAACCAGAAATAATTGAAAAAATAGTTGAAGGAATGAGCATTGCCTGCAAACAACAAAAAATTGCATTAATTGCAGGGGAAACCGCTGAAATGCCTGGAACATACAAGGAAAACGAGGTAGACGTCGCAGGAACAATTATTGGGGTGGCAGAAAAAAACAAATTAATTACAGGCAAAAAAATAAAAGAAAACGATGTATTGATTGGACTGCCTTCAAACGGATTGCATACAAACGGTTACTCTCTTGCAAGAAAAATAATTCAGGAAAAACAGTTAAGCTTAAACGAGCACTTTGTTGAAACAAACTCTACTTTAGGAAAAGAACTGCTGAAAATACATAAAAGTTATTTAAATGAAGTCAATTACTTAAAAGAAAAATTTGAATTAAAAGGAATTGCACACATTACCGGCGGAGGGCTGATTGACAATCTTCCGAGAATTTTTCCAGAAGGAATTGGAGCAAAAATTTTCATTAAAAGAATTAAGGTTCAGTTCATTTTCAGGTTTTTAAAAGAAAAAGGAAACGTTGAAGAAAAAGAAATGTTCAGGGCATTCAATATGGGGATTGGATTGGTGTTAGTTGTTTCAGAAAAAGATTCAGAGAAAATTGTTTCAGAACTCAAAAACAAGTTTAATACCCAGGCAGTAATCTTGGGCGAAACAATTAAAGGAAAAGGAATTAAGCTAGAAGAACACAAATTCTGAACTAAAACATTCCTTTTGCGCCTTTTCAAATTTTTAACAAGTAAAAAAGAAATGCTTTTTTTCATCAAAATACAATGGTTTGTGCCCATAATGAATCCACGAATTTATTTTATAAAAATATTTTTTAGGCAATTCAAGTTTTTTAAATATTTTTCTTCTTCCCAAACCTTCAGAATGCATTTTCATTACTTTTTCATATAAAATCCATTCATTATTCAAATAACTAGATTTTTTTAAGAATTTCTTAACAGCAGTTCTAAATCTCTCTTGTTTTTCTTCTGCGTATTTAAATGGAATTTCTTTAAACAAACGCAAGACATTTGGGCTATGAGAATCAATATGAAAATAAAGTTTCATTGAAAGATTGCCGTCTTTTCTTATTGTCCTACATTTTTCAAAAGCTATGGAAGAAGTTGAAATTCCAAATTCATTAAGCAATATTTTTATCTGATCAAGGAAAGTTTTCAACTCCTTTTTCTTGCTTTCAATTTTATGCAAACCGAATTGTGAAGACGTAAAAGCATTTTTTGCTCTGAGTTGAGGGCATTGTAATTCGTTTCCAAATAAAACACTTAAAAATCTCATTTTTGTTTCTTTTGAAGAACTCATAAGCCAAAAGGGAATTAAAACTTTTTGAGCAACTTTGTCTCCCTTTGGCGCACCTGCTAAATACAAAAGTTTGGAAAGTTGTACGGAATTAATGCTTAATCTATAACAAGATCCATTAACAATCTTTGTATAAGCAACACCGTTATTTTTCTTTGTTATTTTTCCAGGCGTTTGACTTAAAGTTATTTTACTATTAAAACTAAAAACTCTGTCAAGTTTATCTTTTAATAAAATCAAATCTTTTTCCTGCCCAAACAAATCAATTCCTGAAAAATCTTTTTTTATTGAACCATCACCAAAAACAAAAGCAAAAACGTCAACAAACAAATTAAAAGAGTCTGAAGTTTCATCATTTATTAAAGGGAGAAGATTATTTGCCTTTAACTGATTAATGGCCCTTATGGCAGAAGGAGTTTTTTCTTTATTTAACCAATTATTTACAGTTCTTCCTGGTTGTTCGATAATTTCTGCAATTTCAGATTTGTTTTTAATTTTATTAAATAAATTAACTGCTTTAAAATACTTTCTTGAATTTTTTCTATCTTTTTTGGAGAACATTGAAAGAAACTTTTTCTGGTCAACAATTACTTTATTCACAATAAGATTTTGTTTTTAGCGTATAAAAAAGCTTTGAGACAGTAGACTGCCAGTGTTAATTAATTCTTAAAACATTCCACGAGCCATCTTCCGAGATTTTCTCATGCATTTTTTGTGCCAGTACTGTCCAGCCCACTTTTTTTCTGTTCCTTCTGCTCCGCATAAAGCGCAAGCCTGATTGTATTTTCCTTCTGGAACAGCTTCTTTTGGTTCCTGTTTTTCTTCTTCTTTTTTCTTAAACATATCAGTTAAACCCATTCAATCGCCTTTAAAACCACATTAAAACAAAAAACAAAACAATATTTTAAAGCAATGCATTAAACTGCAAAAAGCAATAAATAAATACAAGAAAAACCATCTAAATACTGAATGAACAAAAAAACACAATTATTTTTATTGGCTATTTTTTTCATGCTTTTGTTTAGTTCAGTTAATGCAGCTGAAGGAGACCCACTTGACTCTGGAGAAGACACTGGAGACATAATAGATGGAGACAGTTATGCAACAGTTACACTAACCTGGCGTTCTCCAACAACAACTCTTCTTAGAGATTACAATCCATATCCTTACATCGCCCTTAACCTAGTGTGCAATACTGGCCCATGCCTTAACCTGACAGCAAGACTGCAATACTGCCAGGGAATAAATTGCTCTAACTACCAAAACCTAAATATTACTAGTGTTCCTCTAACAGGATATAAAATGTTTTCAACTTATCCAGGAGGCACAGAAGCATACACTATAGCAAGCCTTGCAACCGGTGCTACATGGACTTGGGGTTCAGGATATTACCCTGCTTGGATGATTAACACTTATACTGGCTCTCCAGATACAATTTACAGGCTGAGAATGGTTGTGACAGGCACAAACATTAATCCAACAACAAAGTATCTAAGCACAGGAAAAAGTTTTTTGATGAATTTTCCGCCAATTGCAACATTAACTGCTCCCTCAAACGGAACATCAAGAGAACAAGGACAACAACTTACAATTGCATGGAACACAAGCGATGCAAACAATGACAACATCCGCTCCCAATTATATTATGCCCCTCAAAGCAACTGCACTCTTGGTGCAGGAACAAACTTTTATTCAACAGCATACCAAACAGCTGGCGCAAAAACATATAACTGGACTATTCCATCAATTCCTGCAGGAAACTACTGTATTTTTGTAAGGCCAGATGATGCACCAACTTCAACAAGCGTTGTCGGAAGCCTTTATGGAAGCAACTCAAATTCCCGAAACATTACAATAACAGAGCCTCCTCCGGCAGAACCAGAAACATTTTTGAATGCATCAATTTTAACTCCGTTTGACGGAAACAATTTTTTTGTCGGAACAACAATCAACTTTAAATCAAACATTTCAAGCTCAAGCGCTTATACAGTTCAATGGGATTCAAACAAAGACACAGGCTGGAATCCAACAGACGAAAACCTTTCATACTCAGGCTTAAGCATCGGAGACCACAACATTTCTTTTACAGTAACCACAGACACAAACACAACAAGAGACTCAATTGAAATCAGCATTAAACCAATCACAGCAGACGTTTTCTCTATCTCAAACTTTGAATTAATTCCAGTTGAACCAGCTGGAAGATTCGCAGTCAACGGAAAAATAAGGGTTAAAGCAAAAGTAAATTACTTTATTTCACAACCAGTGAACGCAAAAGCATTCATCATAATAAGCGACGCAACAACACACCAAGCAATATACGGCCCAAGCCCATTCTATTTAACCTTTAATTCACCTGACTTTGAAGAATACGACTTAAACATTGATTTAAGCAGTTATGATTTTTTTGAAAGAAACAACTACAAAATAGAATTTTTAGTTGTAAGCAATGAAGTCGAATCCTCACCAGAATACTATGTTAACCCAACAAACCCAAACAGCGCATACTGGGACGACGGAGAACCATACTACATTCCAGAAGAACAAATCCCAGAACAAAACAAAACAAACAACTCAGGATACAAAATAATCGAATTAGGGCCAACAACCATTCCATCAGTCGAAGCACCAGAAATAAACCCTGCATTCGTTTTAGTGGTTTTATTTAGTGTTCTGTTATTAACAAGAAAAAAATGAATGAATTATTTTTTTTCTTCAAAAGAAATTGTTGAACCTGATTCAATGACTTCGTTTTCAAGTCCTTTAACCATCAAGCCAATAGTCATTCCTTTTTTTGCTATTCCAGCGTCACCGTATTTTGATTCCAGTTCAACTATTTCAAAATTTCTTCCATTCACTGTCCCGCACATTTTCTCTGATACAATTCCTGAAACAATGTTTGCAACAATATACGGTTCTTTTTGCTTGAAAAAAAAGCATGATTTAACCACTCTAACAGTATTTTCAATGCCAGCCTTTGATACAAGGCAGTCAGCAGGCCTTACAATCTGGATTGCAGAAGAAACAGAGAAACTATTTTTTTTGTTGCCAAAAGTCAATGAAATTAAACTCACTTAATCACCCCTAACCGATTCCTTGTCTTTTTTTAGCTAACAAAAGGCATTTTTTTTAACTAACAAAAGGCATTAATACAAACACCTGTTCTATTTAAAAAGTTTGAGCCATTCATAAGCAAACCGTTTCAGTAAAAAAAGTTGGTATTCCGAACAGTTTTTTTTAATGGAAAACACAAAAAAAAGAAAATAAAACAAAAAAAATGAACAAAAAAAAAGATGATAATAGAAAAAGCTTAAAAACAGCTGTTCAACAACCGTCTCGCTCAGTTGGTGTGCAAATATATCGAGTTATTTCATTTTATTCAATAGCTCATTAATATTTAATTGTTTTTTTTATTAGTTATATCCTTGTCAGCCCCGTAGTCTAGTGGCCAAGGATGACGGGCTTTGAACCCGTTGACAGGAGTTCGAATCTCCTCGGGGCTATTTCACAACTGCCGCTGTCAGCTTGACACCAGTGCACAGCATAAAGCTGTGCTAGCACGACTTCACGTCGTGCCTCGTACCCAACAGCCGAAACTGTTGTTGGGATCTCTTCTGGGCTATTCGCGATTTCGCTCGGATGTGACTGTGCATGGGATAAACCCGTGCTAGTACAACCTCTTCTTAACCACAGCATTTAAATTATTTTAGCAACGAAACATCTTAATGTTTTACAGAAGTGATTCACGGATTCTTCCACAAAAGCTTTAATTATTTACTTAAAGAAATAATTACTACTTGTTTTGGTTTTTTTGGCCATTACAGCCCGGCTGAGCAAAAAGCGAATGCCGTGCATTTTGTTACAGCAACAAAATTTTTATTTTGTTGTGCACTTAAACCTTTTTGGTTTAAGTTGCACCTTTTGGAAAAGGTGTTGGGAGAGTGGCTTAGTGGCAGAGCGTTCGACTGATAATCGAAAGGTCGGGAGTCCGATTCTCCCCTTTCCCATTTTATGAAAACATTTACAGAATACCTGTTTTTTAATACAAAAAACAGGATTGAATTCATTAACATCACACAACAAGTAGAAGAAGCTGTAAAAAAAAGCAGAATAAAAGAAGGAATTGTTTTAGTGAATCCAATGCATATTACTTCTTCTGTGTACATTAATGACGCTGAAACAGGCTTAATAGAGGACTACAAGGAATGGCTGAAAAAATTAGTGCCGGACAAAGATTACAGGCATAACCTTACAGGCGAAGATAATGCGTACGCTCATTTAATGCGAACAATAATGGGAAGGGAAACAACTGTTGCAGTATCAAACGGAAAACTTGATTTAGGAACATGGGAACAAATTTATTACGCTGAATTTGACGGTCAAAGAAAAAAAAGGGTTTTAGTTAAAATAATCGGCGAGTAATCATTGAAAATTTTTTTTATTCATTCAACAGTTCAGCTATTTTTTTTCCAAAATCTCTTGCGGCTTTCGGGCCATTGGCTGTAACAATGTTTCCTGAAACTTCAACTGGTTCGCCTGAAAAAAAAGCTCCTTGTTCTGTTAAGTTTTCTTTTTCGCTTGCAAAAGCTGTAACGGTTTTTCCTTCCAGCAAGCCAGCGTTAGCAAGAATTGACGGGGCAATGCAGATTGCAGCAACAAGCTTTGTTTTTTTATTAAATTCTCTTGCAAGATTTAACGCAATTTCATCTTCAAAATACTCTTTTGCTCCAGAACCCCCAACAAAAATTATTGCATCAAATTCTTCTACACTGATTTCTTCTATTGATAATTCTGCTTCAATTGTTCCGCCAAGTTTTCCTTGACACAAGCCTTTTTCTGTTGAAGCAATCACTGTTTCAATTTTTTCTTTTTCCAGTTCTTCTTTTGTGTGAAACAGTTCTTCGTCACGAAAACCGTTTTTTGCAATAACAAACACAACTCTCATTAAACCACCAAAAAGAATTAATGAAAGAAAAAAATTAAAATAACAGTCAGTTAAACCAGAAACGGCCATAAGAAAAACGCCAGCAAGGTAAGCAATGCAATTCCAATTAAAGCAATAATTATTCCTGGTTTAGCCATGTCAGAAGTTCGGATATAACCAGAAGAATAAGCTATAGTGCTTGGCGGAGTGCCGATTGGCACAATAAAATCCAGTGAAACTCCTATTGCAATAACTATTACAGCTGTTTCAACCGGAATGCCTAATCCTTTAGCCAAAGGAATCACTAAAGGAATGCTGATTGCTGCTGCAGCAGTATTGCTTGCAACCAAAGTAAAAATTACTGCAAAAACAGCTAAAGCAGCCAAAACAAGCAGGACAGGCTGGTTAGACAAAAAAGTGAACAAAAAAGAGGCAAACAATTCATCTAACCCAACAGCCTGAATTGCACTGCCTAAAGTTAATCCTCCTCCAAACAAAATTAATGCACTCCAGCTTATTTTGTTAATGTCTTTTGTGTCAAGCAAGCCAAAAGCATACAATAAGATTACTGGAATCAATGCCACAACAGAGGTTTCCATTCCATGAAAGCCTGTTGTCAGCCAGAAAAAAACTGTTACCCCAAAAATCAATAAAACAAGTTTTTGGTTTTTAGTTAAAGGAGAAAAAGAAAAATCTGATTTAATTACATGAATTTCCGGCTGAAAAAATTTTATTAAAACAAACCATGCAATCGGCAGCAAAATTAATGTTAAAGGCAATCCAAATAACAGCCAGTCTGAAAAGCCAAAAGAAATTCCTTCTGCATTCAGATAGCTTAAAGCCATTGCATTTGGCGGAGAACCAATAACTGTTCCAATGCCGCCAATTGTTGCAGCAAAAGCAATTCCTAACACCAAAGATTTTCCAAAATTTGATTCCAATGGCTTTAATTTATTTGAATTCAATACAACTATTGCAATTGGCAGCATTATTGCAGTTGAAGCAGTGTTTGACATCCAAAAAGAAAAAAATGCTGTTAAGCACATTAAACCTAATAAAAATTTTTTTGGCTTGCTGCCGACTTTTTCCAATAAAACAAAAGAAATTAATTTATCCAAGCCATGCTTTTGAAGTCCTAAAGCCAGAACAAAGCCTCCAAGCAAAAGCATTATTATTGGGTCAAAAAAAGGGGCAAAAACTGTTTTTGGAGTAAAAACTGTTTTGTCAAAAAAGCCTCCGACAACAATTAATAAAAACGCTGCAATAAATGCAGTGATATGCAATGGCACTAACTCAGAAAACCATAAAATCATTGCAAGAAATAAAACAGCTAAAACAACTCTCTGCAATGGCTCTAACTGCAATGGAATAAACAATGTTAAAAGAAAAATTATTACAGCAAAAACTGCAATCAAAAGCCTTGTTTTTTGGGTCATTTAAATAAGAACAGCAGTTCAGAATAAAAAAGTTAAGCTTGAATAATACTTTTCTCATGAAAACAATTCTGGTTGCATTAGGCGGAAACGCTTTAATAAAAGAAGGGCAGAAAGGAAAAGTTGAAGAACAAATAAAAAACGTTGATGCAACAACAAAAAAAATAGCTGAATTAATCAGAAAGGATTATACAGTTGTTTTAACGCATGGGAACGGACCACAAGTAGGAAACCTTGAAATCCAGATGAGCTGTGAAACAAAAATCCCAAAAATGCCTTTAGATGTCGAAGACGCAATGACTCAAGGACAGATAGGCTATTTAATCCAGAAATCTTTAAGAAATTTTTTGCCGGAAAAAGAAATTTTAACTGTTGTAACAGAAATAGAGGTAAACAAAAAAGACCCTGCTTTTAGGAATCCGTCAAAGCCGATTGGGCCGTTTTATTCAAAAGAAAAAATTTCTGAACTAAAAATAAAGGATTTCATTGAAGACTCCGGAAGAGGGTACAGAAAAGTTGTTGCTTCACCTGAGCCAAAAAAAATTTTGCAAATAAAAGCAATAAAAGAGTTAATGAAAAAAGGAAGCATTGTTGTCTGCTGTGGGGGAGGAGGAATTCCGGTAACAAAAAAAGGAAAAAAATGGAATGGCATTGAAGCAGTAATAGACAAAGACAAGGCATCAACATTGCTTGCTGTTTCTCTTGGAATAAAAGAAATGATTATTTTAACTGACGTTGAATTCGTTTACCTGAACTACAACAAAAAAAACCAGCAAAAAATAAGAAAAATAAAAGTAAAAGAGTTAAAGGAATTGCTTGAAAAAAATGAGTTCGGCAAAGGCTCTATGAAGCCAAAAATCGAGTCCTGCATTAAATTCATTGAATCAGGCGGAAAAAAAGCAGTAATAACTTCTCTTGACAGGCTTGTTCCTGCATTAAAAGGAAAAACAGGCACTCAAATCAGTTAAAAGCCTTTAAAAAAACTATTGCAAAGAAATAGATTATTCAGAAAGCTTTAGGGGGTTGGCTTTATGAAAAAATTTGTTTGTGTGGGCTGCAACAACGAATATGATTCACAGGCTGAAGCAGAACAGTGCTGTGGAGAAGAAGCAGAAGAAATACAAGACGCTGAATCAGAAGTATTAGAGTAACTAAATTTCTGTCCAGACTTCAACAAAGTTATCAACTAATTCATCAACAAAAGACTTTTTGTGTTCAACTAACAAAGAAGCAACTTCATTTGGGTTAACCACAAAAAAAAGGCTTTCCCTTCCTCTTTTTTCTTTGCCTAAAACGCTTTCTTTAACCAATTGCTCTAAATGCCATGAAGTAGTTGAAGGAGACAATCCAATTTTTTTTGAAATCACTAAATTGTTTGCTTTTTTTTTGTTCAGCAAAAAAATAATTATTTTCCTTGAACTTGGCTTCCTCAAAAAAGACATTGCGGCTTTTTCTTCTACAACAGATTCTTTTGAAGTATAATACCTTAAAAATTTTCCCTGCCTGAAAGACTTAATTAAATGGCTTTTCTGCAGGAACTCCAGATGGTACTGCAAGCTGCCGACAGCAAGTCCAGTTCTTCGTTCTATTTCCCTGAAATGAAGCCCTGGGTTTTCTTCAATTAACTCATAAATTTTTTTCCTTGAATCAAGGTTCAGGGCATCAGAGTCCTGCATAATGCATTAAACCCCTTTTTGTTTTGGCTTAAAAAACAAGGCAATAAACAAAAACAATAAAATAAATAACTCAAAGACGTTTTCAGATGCATCAGGAAGAAAGCTTCCTGGGCTCAAAAACAAGTCAAGGATTTTAAGAAACCATTTAACTGCAAACAAAAAAAATGCTCCGCTGATTAACAAAAGCCTTCTGGATTTGTTTTTCAGATAAGCTTTCAATGCAATAAAGCATAAAGCCAAGGCAAAAACAAATACAAGAACTCTTGTAGCTGAATCAAAAGAATAAGCCATAGAAGAAATCGACCTTAAAAAATCCCATGGATGAGAAGCGGCTTCAGCAAAAGCCAAAGGAATTAAAGCAATTAAAGCAGTCAAAAAAAAAGTTTTCTTAAACAAAGCATCACCTAATTAAAGTTAAAGCAAAAAACTTAAAAAACAGCTTTTCAAACGTTTCGCCGTTTGAGCACGAGGCACGGCATAAAGCCATGCTAGCAGAGCTTTACGCTCTGCACACGCGTCAACCGAGTGAGCGGTTGAAATCGCGAAAAAAAAAGGAGGGAGGAAAAATTTCGTGAGGTGAAATTTCCTCCGGGGTGAAGGAAGATTAAATGTTTTTACTGAAGTAATAGTATTTCCGGCTTTATAAAGGCTTTTTGGTACAATAGTTGCAGAGTAATACAATACTAGAACTAAGAGCTTATTCTCTTTAAATGCTCTCTCACTTTTTGGGCTGAACCAATTGCATGGAATGCATCAAAAAACATTGCTGCCTCGGAAAAAGCTCTTGCTTCAAGAGTTTTTTCAGTGTTTTTGTCCAAAGAATAAATTTTGTCAAAGAAAAGAAATTTTCCTTTCTCGTTTCTTGCCCCGACAGCAAACTTAATGTATTTGCCTAAAAGTTCTTCCTCGCTTTTAATTCCTTTTTTTCCTGCCTCTTCCTTAAAAGAATTCAAAACCCATTCAGTTATTTCTTTATACAATTCAGGCTTGTTTACTTTAAGTATTTCATAAAAAATATCCTGCCATAAAGTGCCTACGTTTCCTTTCAAAACAAAGTCTGCAGGAAATTTTTCTTTAATTAATTCTCTTGGAGTTCCTGTTATTCCGTGCTGGGCAATCCTTGCATTAAATCCCTGGTCTTTTAATGCCCTGCCTACTTCAATTGTCCGATTAATGTCAATTGAAATTTGTTCAATGCGTTTTCCTTTTTCATCATAAATGTTTCCGTGAGTTGAACCGTTTGCTATTCCAATTACATTAGGAAAGACACCGCGCTTATTTAGTTCCCTGATGAAAACAACTGCTTCTTCTGGTGTAGTTAAAACCATTCCGTGCTCGTTTTTCTTCCCTATTTCGCCTACTTCAACTTCTAATCCGAATTCAGTTCCGTTCATTTTTTCTTCAATAAATTTAGCGAGTTCTGCAGTAATTTCAATGTTTTTTCTGAGTTCTTCTTCAACTGTTTTTCCGTTAAAGTCAAACAAAAAAGATGCATCCAAGGCAAAAGAAGTAAAGCCTGCCTTAACCTGTGCTTCAATTAATGCCTTCATTGCATTAACTTCTTCTTCAGAGCCTTTTTTTATTATTAAATGGTCTGCATGCAGTGCCCAGACATCAAAGCCGATTTCTGCTGCAGCATCTCTTGCTATTGCGGCAAAATCTTTTGGCTTTAATCCGGTGTATCCTCCGCTTAAATCTGACTCTGATTTAGCTAACTCAAACATTACTGCTGCATCAAGCTCTTTTGCCGCCCTGAAAATCCCTTTTAAAATGCCTATCGTAATTCTGGTGTTGCATGCCATAATAATTGTTTTCTCGTTTTTTAATGCATCAAACAATTTGTTTCCCGGCAAAGGGCTGAATTTTTTCATTTAATCACCTTAACATTTTTTCTGCTAATTCAACTTCTTTTTTTCCGCCGACAAAAATCGGGGTTCTCTGTGAAATTTTTTCAGGCTTTATTTCCAGAATGCATTGCTTTCCGTCAGAAGAATCTCCTCCGGCATTTTTTGCAATAAAAGCAATTGGATTGCATTCAAATAATAATCTTAGTTTTCCTTCAGGCATTGATTTAGTTGAAGGATAACAAAAAATTCCTCCAAAAGAAAGGATTTGCTGGAAGTCTGCAGTAAAAGAACCGCTTAACCTTAATTTATACTTTTGTTTTTCAAGTTCTTCAATGAAACCAGAATATTTTCTGCTCCACTCGCTTCTAAAGCCTGAAGGCGAATAAATTGTTCCGTTTGGAATCTTAATGTCTTCAGCCTTTAACTCAAACTTGTTTTTTGGGCCTAAAACAAATTCATGGACTCCGTTTTTTGCAGTGTAAACTAAACTGGTTAAAGGGCCATACAAAACATACATTGCTGCATCCATTTTTTTTCCTTTTTCCATTACATTGCCTTCATTGAATATTCCAAGAATAGTTCCAACTGCAAGGTTTGATTTAACACAGCTTATTCCATCTAAGGGGTCAACTACTACCCCAAATTCTCCTTCAGACTTAACTATTTCAATTATTTCAGACTGTTCTTCAGAGACAAGATTCCTTACTATCTTTGATTCTTCCATTGCATTAAGGATTAAAGCATCAGCCCACTTATCTATTTCCAGCTGATGTTCATTGTAAATGTTTTTCGAGCCAGCTAATTTGTTGTGGGAAAAAAATGCTTTCTGGATTTCCTTTGATTTTTCGGCAACATTAAGTATAATGCTTTTTATTCCGTCGTCAATTCCATCCAAATGCTCTTCAAGAAACATAATTAATACAAACTAGAAGGAAACTTTTTTTAAGCTCTTGCAAAAAAAAAGTGTTTTTTCATAAATTTTATGAAAAAAAAAGTTTTTTGCAGAAACAGTTATCTTAAAATGCTTTTCAGGCAAAAAATTATTTCATGCCAGCGCGAAAAACAAGAATGCCTGAACGCCATGCAAAAAAACAGACTGTTGGAGGATTATTTGCAGGAGCTATAAGAAAAAAAATTACAGGGGAAATTCAGAGAAAAAAAGCTGAACTAGAAGGAAGATACCAGCAGGCAATGGAAAGAGAAGCAGAAATGGCTGTAATGCTGAAACACATGGAAGAAGTAAATGTTTCTGGAATGCGCCTGAAACCAAAAAACCAAATGGAATTGCAGAGAATAATGTATGAACTCCAGCAAGGGGTTTTTCCATCTTATTTGTTAAAGTCTTCCGGGATAAGAAAGTATTTAATGAAAAACCCTGCCAAGTACAGGGAATTATTTGATTTGATTTACAAGTATTATTCCGGGGCAATAAAAAAACCTGAAATGGAAAAACTCAAGAAAATACTGACCAAAACAGTTGGAAGCGGAATCAACGAAGACATGAAAACTAGAGGAAATGACAGAGCAAAACAAAGAAGAGTTAAAGAAATCAGCAAAATCCAGCAAAACATGCGGCATCTTTCTGGAAGAGAAGATTAAGGATAGCTTCTGTTTATTGTTCTTGGAAAAGGAATTGTATCCTTGATTGAATCCAGCTTGCAAATCCATCTAAGCAATCTTTCAATACCAATTCCAAAACCTGAATGAGGAACGCTTCCATATTTTCTTAAATCAAGATACCATTCATAGTTTTTCAAAGGAATTTTTTCTTTCTTTAATTTTTTCAGCATATTAGAGTTTAAGTCTTCTCTTTGGCCTCCGGTGCATAATTCTCCATAACCTTCTGGGCCAATTAAATCAAAGCTAAAGCATTTTTTTGGGTCAGGCATTTCTTTTGCATAAAAAGCTTTTATTGCAGTAGGATAGCCAAAAATAAAGAAAGGAATTTTTTCGTCTTCAGATAAAACTTTTTCTTCTTTAATGCTTAAGTCAGACCCCCACGGAATTTTATTTTTGTATTTTTGAGACAAAACATCTAATGCCTCGTCATAAGAAATTCTTGCAAAAGGCGCTCTGATTGCTTTCATGTCTTCAGGGTCTCTTCCCAATGCCTTTAATTCTTCCGGGTTTTCTACTGCAACCTTGTTGCAAATGAATGAAACCATTTTTTCTATTTCATGCATTTGGTCTTCCATTGTCATCCACGCGCATTCGCCTTCCAAATGCCAGTATTCAGTTAAATGCCTTGCAGTCTTGGATTTTTCTGCCCGAAAAGAAGGAGTTAAGCCAAAAACTTTTCCCAAAGAAAAAATTAATACTTCAAGATACATCTGCCCGCTCTGCGACAAAAACCTTTTTTCCCCAAAATAATCAAAAGGAAACAATGTTGTTCCGCCTTCACAAGCGTTTGGGGTAATAATTGCTGGACTGCATTCAAAATAGCCTTCTTTTTTGTAAAATTCCCTTACAGCATACAATACAGTAGAACGGATTTTCATTATTGCCTGCATTTTAGTGCTTCTAATCCACAAATGCCTTACATCCAGCAGAAATTCTTCGCTTAAGTCTTTTTGAATCGGAAAATTAATGCTTTCCCCAACTAATTTTGCTTCCTGAACAATTAACTCAAATCCATTCGGAGCCCTTGAATCCTCTTTTAATAGACCAGACAATTCAACTGAAGCCTCTATTCCAGAAGCACTTAATTTTTCTGCCTCTTTTTTGCCAATTTTTTCAGGTTCAATCACACACTGGATTTCGCCTGAAGGGTCTCTCAGCAAAACAAATACTTTGTCCTTTAATTCCCTTTTTCGTTTAATCCAGCCTCTGACAGAAACTTCGCCTTTTTTTTCAAACGCTTCTTTAATTGAAATAAAGCCTTTCATTGCATCACTTCATTAATTCCTGCAAAGAAAAAAATTTAAAGGAATTGAAAAATCAGATAACGATTTTTTCCCCCGGAATTCTTGGAAACAAGGTAACATCCCTGATATGCTGTTTTCCTGAAAGAAATCTTACAAGCCTTTCAACCCCAAAGCCCCCTCCTGCAGTCGGCTTAAGAAGCCCTTTTTCAGCTATTTCAAGATAAGGGGCAAGAGAAGAAAACTCTGTTTTTCTTTCAGCCAATTTCTTTTTGATTACATCAAACTCAAATTCTCTTTCCCCGCCTGAAAGCGCTTCTCCAAAGCCTTCAGGATACACTAAATCATAGTTAAAGTGCTTTCCTGTTTTTTTGTCCTGCCTGTCATAGAATTCCCTATAATAATCTGTTATCCAAAAAGGCTGTTTTTCTTTTTCTGAAACAATTTGCTCAAAGTCTTCGCCGAATTTATCCAAGAGCTTAACTGAATCAAACACTTTGAAAGGCTTTGCTGAAAGCGGAATATCTCTTCCAAGCTCGCTTAATTCTTTGCTGCATTCCTGTTTTACAAAAGAAAAAACATAAGCAAATAATTCTTCTGTAAAATCCATGAACTGCCTTGAACTAGCACCAGACAATTCAATGTCAACCTGAGAGAACTCAATCAAATGCCTTCCGGTTAAAGCCTTGTCACTGAATTCAAGTCTGACGTTAGGCGAAACAATATAGATTCCAGGAACAGAGTCAGCCATTAAAGCTAACTGCTTGTGCAAAATCATGCTTTTAGTCAGCTGAAGTTTCTGCCCTAAATAATCAACTGAAGAATCATAAACTGAATGGCTTAAAGGATCAGTCACAGGGGAAAGAACCACAGGCATTAAATGAAGCAGCCCCATTGAATACAAAAAAGAATCAACTGATTTTAATGCAGCTGACTGTATTTTCATTATCTGCCTTAATTCAGGCTTCATTAAATGCTTTATTGTTTCATGCATTGCATCACCTGAAATAAACGCATCAGAAGAAGTATTTAAATAAAATCCAGAAAAAAGGGGAAAAAATACAAAAAAATACAATAATTTAAATGCTTTTTGGAATAATTTTCCATTATGCAGGATAAAAGTGAACAAATTCTCGAGTTTCTGAAGAAAAACAGCAGGCTTTCCTTAAGGGAAATAGCAAAAAAAGCAGGGATTCCTTTAACAACCGCACACAACAGAATAAAAAAAATGCAGAAAGAAGGAATAATAAAAAATTATTCTGTTGAAATTGATTACTCTAAGCTTGGCTTCAGCTTGTGCGCTTACATTCTTGCATTAGTCAACTATAATGTAAAGCACAGTGTTTCACAGCAGGAAATCGCAAAAAAAATACTGCATTTAGGCTTTGTTGAAACAGTTGACATAATTACAGGAGAATTTGATTTGCTGATTAAAGTGAGAACAAAAAATGTCCAGCAGCTAAACAAATTCATTACAAAAGAATTAAGGAATATTGAAGGAATCGACAAGACAACCACAATGATTGTATTAGAGGAAATAAACTAATGCTTTAATCCTTTGCCTTAAAACATGAATTTTTTTCTGATTCTTTTTTTTTATTTTTTCAGCTGCAGGCTTAATTCATCCAGCTGTTTTTTTGAGATTTCGCCTGGCGCATTCTCAAGCAAAGCATTACAGTTCTTGTTTTTCGGGAAAGCAATCACTTCCCTGATTGAAGGGCTTTCAGTTAAAATCATTATCAGCCTGTCCAACCCAATTGCAAAGCCTCCGTGAGGCGGAGCGCCAAACTGGAATGCTTCCAATAAAAAACCGAATTTTTCTTTTGCCTGCTTTTCGTTTATTCCAAGAAAATCAAATATTTTTTGCTGGGTTTTCCTGTCATGAACCCTGATTGACCCGCTTCCTAATTCTGTTCCGTTTAACACTAAATCATAGGAACGGCTTCGAATTGACAGCAAATCTTTTTTGTTCTTTGAATCAAAAAGTTTTTCATCGTCTTTATTGAATTGGGTGAAAGGATGATGGCATGGCACAATTTCTTTTTCTTCATTTAATTCAAACAAAGGAAAATCTGTTACCCACAAAAAAGAATTCTTTAAGCCGGTTTCAGTTCTTGTATCAGGCTTGTCTGTTTTGTATTTTTTCATTGATTCAGCGTAAGTCATTCTAGGAAAAGGAATGGAAATTTTTTCGTTTAATGCATTTTCAAAAACAAATTGCATCATTTTTTCAAGCAAGACAAAAACATCTTCTTCTTCAACAAAACTCATTTCCAAATCCAATTGCGTAAATTCTGGCTGCCTGTCTCCCCTTAAATCTTCATCTCGGAAGCATTTTGCTATCTGAAAATACTTGTCAATGCCTGAAACCATTAACAGTTGTTTATACAATTGTGGGCTCTGAGGCAAAGCAAAAAAGCTTCCCTTGTTTTTCCTGCTTGGAACAAGGTAGTCTCTTGCTCCCTCTGGAGTGCTTTTGGATAAAATTGGAGTTTCAATTTCAAGAAACCCTTTTGAATCAAAAAAATCCCTGATGGATTTGATTACTTTATGCCTTAACAAAAGATTTGAATACATTTTTTCTCTTCTCAAATCCAAGTACCTGTATTTTAACCGAGTGTCTTCGTTTGCTTTTACTTCTTCTTCTATGCTAAAAGGAACTGGATTTGAAGCATTTAAAATTTCTATTTCTTCTGCTGTAACCTCTATTTTTCCTGTTGCAATTTTTGGGTTTGGGTCAGGCCTTTTTTTTACTGTACCTTTAACCCTTAAAACAAATTCGTTTCCAAAAGAATCCACAAGGTCTTCTGTTTTTTTTTCTTTTTTTGAAACAAAAACCTGGGTGAAGCCGGTCCTGTCCCTTAAATCAACGAAAGCAAACTTTTTCTGCTGTCGAATTGAATGAATCCAGCCTTCTAAGACAACTTTTTTGCCTTCATCTGTTTCCCTTAATTCCCCGCAATAATGAGTTCTCTGCATAAAACCACTTTACTCTTCTAATTATATGAAGTTTTAAATTTAAAATGAATTGCTTTTTCCAAAAACACATTCTTTCTTTAGAAAACAGTTTTTGCATAAAGGCTTTTTCCTGCAGAAATTTTTTGCATGCTCTACAAACAAGGCATGAAATTCATTGAACAAAAACGAATCTTTTTTCAGATTAATGTAAAAGTAATTCTGCAGTTCTTCATAAGATTTTTCTTTTGTTCCTTCAAGCCTTGAAATAATTCTTTTAGTGTAAGCATCAACTACAAAAAAAGGCTTTCCAGCTGAATAAAGCAGAATTGAGTCAGCGGTTTCTTTGCCGATTCCCTTGATTGATAAAAGTTGTGCTCTGAGATTGCCTGAAGAAAAAAAATAAGCAAGCGAATAATCGTATTTTTTTAAATGCAAACAGAATTCTTTCAGGTAAACTGCTTTCTGGTTAAAGTATCCTGCGGATTTAATTGTTCCGGCAAGCTTTTCTTTTTTTATTTTCAGGATTTTTTCTGCGTCAATTAAGTTTTTTTTATTCAGCTGAATTACCGCTTTTTCCACGTTCTTCCACGAAGTGTTCTGCGCTAAAATTGCGCCAAAACAGGTTTCAAGTTTTTGTTTTTCCGAAAGAGTTTTTCTTTTCTTGTATTCAGGTTTTATTTTCCTTTCATCTGTTACAGGCCACCAAAACTGCTTTCCGTAAACATTCAAAAGTTTTTCAAACAATTTTTCTGGCTTCACAAAAAAAATGAACTGCAAAAAAATTATTAAACGCAGTTAATGCATTATATAAGGATATTTTTTCAGGTAATAATTCAATGCCAGGGGAAAAGCAATTGTAGTGACAATTGTCATGAAAACAATTGCAGAATAAAGTTCAACAGGGAAACCAATTGCCTGCTTCATTACAACTGCAAGCATTACTAATTCCATAAAACCCCTTGAATTCATTCCCCAGCCAACAAGCATTAACTGCTTTAATTCAAGGGAAGAAAAAGGTTTTACAATCAATGCACCAGCCATTTTTCCTGCAAAAGCAATAAACAATATAGCCAGCATAACAAAAGGATACAATACAATGCTTCCTGCATCAAACATCAGGCCAATGTGCAAATGAAAAAAAGGAATGACTAATGCAAAAGTGAGCACTCTTAAATGATTTTCTATTGCATGCTCTGTCTGCTCTGACTTAATTGCCTTCTGCAATAAAAGCCCTGCAATTAATGCCCCGATAATTGTTCCCAAAGAAAGCATGCTGGAAAGGAAAGCAAGCCCTAATGCAACAAGCAAAGCCAGGGTAAAATAACCGTCATCACTGTCCTGCTTGAACAAGCCAATAATCCTTGGAAGAAGCTTTAAGGCAATAAACACTGCAACAAAAAAGCCTATTACTTCAAAAGGAAAAAAAACAAGGTTCTGGCCTGAATTTTCTCCTACAAAAACAAGCAATACAGACAAAAACAGCAGTTCAAAAATGTCATCAACTGCTCCTGCCAGCACCATTGTTTCCCCAAGTTTTGTCTGCAAAACGTTTTTTTGCATTAAAACAATTGACTTGGTTGCCTCAGAAGTAACAGACAAAGCAGCACCCACAATAAAAGCAAAAATAAGTGACTTCCAGACAACAAAAACAAAAACAAAACCCAAAACAAACGGAATCAAAACAGAAAAAACTGCAATCAGCAAGACATCCTTTGAGCACTCCCTTATTCTTTTCAGGTCAATCTCCAAACCAGTCAAAATTAACAAAAAAATTATTCCAAGCTCTGACAAAAGCAAAATCATTGGATTGTTTTCCAAAGAAAAAAAACCGCTGTAAAAAGGCAGACCCAAAACTAATCCGGCAAGAATCTGGCCTATTGACCTTGGAAGGTTAAACCTGTAAAAAATTTCCCCGAAAACAAAAGCTACAAGAATTACGACAAAAAACAACAACAGGTTTGAGTCAATCATTTAATGCACCAAAACAATAATGATTACAGCAAAAGAATACTTAATTATTTGCTTAAAAAAACAGTTTTTTTATCAGAAATCCAGCAGACTGCTCTGGCCTTTTTCATCCAACGGCCTTGCATTAACGCCCAGTTTTCTCCTGACAGCAGAAGCAAACTCTCCTGCAAAACCATGATGAGTCAAAACATTTTTTGCACCAGATAATTCAATGTACTTTAACAGCTGGCTGAAGTCAGCGTGGTCAGACAAAGGAAAGCTTTTTGCATTACGAAAAGAATTCCACCCGGAAAAAAAAGCAGGAACAACTTTTCTTCCGGAAGAAATCTCTAAAGCCTTAACCAAATCAGGATTAATTAAATGCGGCGGCAGAATCAATAAATTAAATTCCTTTAAGTTATGGTCAAGCAATTCAAATTTTCCAAGCGAAACCCCTTTTTCTTTGTAAACCTTGTTTGAAGCAAAAACACTTTCATGCACTAAAGGAATTTCATCCAAAAACTCGTTTGAAATTTTGGTTAATTCCTGTGCCTTGCCGATGCTGTATCCCCCGAAAAGAAGCAGGTTGTTTTCTTTTAATTCTTTTTTTCCCCAGGATTCTATTTCAGAGTAAACTTTTTTTCTTTCAGGAAAAACGTATTCCGGCAGGCCGAAAGTTGATTCAATTACAAGGGTTTCAGCTTCAAGCACTTCAGCTCCCTTAAACAAAACAGAATCCTGTAACTTGAAATCAGAAGTAAAAACTGTTTCCCCTGAATTCACCTGAATCTGAGAGCTTCCAAGAATATGCCCTGAACTGAAAAAACAAAAATCGTTTCCTTCAATTACAAACTTTTTTTTGAAAGGAATTTCAGCTGAATTAAATGCTTTTGAATTCCTTGACTCAAGCAACGCCTTTGTTTCAGAAGTCATAAAAAAAGTTTTTTCCTTTGACTTTGATACTTTAGCGTGATCTGAATGCGCATGAGTTATAATGAAGTTATTCTTTTTTGATGAAACAGCTGACGGGTCAATTAACACGTCTTCAAACAAAATTCCTTTAGAATGCTTTATCTTAACCATTAATAGATAGTAAAAATCAAATAAAAATATAAATCAGAAGCATCCAATAAATAACAGATAACATGGAAAAAATGCTTGACAGCCTGCTTTACAAGCTAAATGAACTGCACGAAGACATTACTTCCAGTGAATGGAAACAATATACAAGAAAAAGTTTTGTGCATGCATTAAACAAAAGCATTGCAAGATTAGAGGAATTAACTGAAATAATTGAAGAACTGCATAAAAGAATTGAATCAGAGCCATCAGTTGACTCGCCTGATTTAACGCCTTTAATTTCAGCTTACAACAAGACTTTAACTGCATTAAGAAGAAATGTTGCATTAGAAGAAGCAAAAAAAGAAATGCCTTTTGATTTAAAAGACCACACTGAAGTCCCGGAATTATATGCTTTTGTTTCAGAAAAAATAATGTCTTTGCTGTTAAAAACAAGGTTTGCAGTTGAACGCGTTCACTTGCATGCAATAAGAGAAAGAATCACACCAGAACAGGAAAAAGCCACTGCAAAAAACATTTTATCCCTGCTTCAGTCAAAAGAAAAAGAATTAAGTGAATTAAAAGAAAAATACGAGAAATTAAGGGAAAAAAATCTTTCAGTTTCTTTAGGCGACAAAAGCATTGCTGAAACAGAAAAAGAATTCAATGAAAGTGCAAGAAAAATTGAAACTGAAGCAGAATTAATTGAAAAAAATTTTGAGGACTTCAGGAAAAAAATGGATTCAATTAACTCAGAGTTCAATGCATTAAGGCTTAAAAGCAAGGTTCTAGAAAACTTGGCTGTTGAATTAAGCTCAAAAGGAAATGAATTAATTTCAATGCTTAAAATTGAAAGAGATAACGCAAAACAGATGTTAATGGAAATAGAGTCTGATTCGCTTTCACTGAGAAGCCAGTACTCAAAAGAACTGCTTAAATTAAATGAATCAAAGATTCTTGCAAGAAAAGAAATTGAATCAGAGTTAAGGGAAAAAATGGCTTTAGAAAAAGATTCACTCAAAGAAAAAAGCAAACTGCTTGAACAATTCGAGAAAATCGTTGACGACAGAAACAAAAGAATTTCAGACCTTGAAAGAGAATTAGGCTATAAGAAAGCAAGAACAATGCTTAACGAAGCGCTAGAGAAACCGAAAAGAAAAAAAAAGAAAAAATAAACTAATTTTATTTAACTTCTAACCAGAACCAAACAGAGTATGGTTCTTCCGTGCCGGGTTTTGTGACTTCAACCAAAACCTTTGATTTTTCTTCAAAGGTTTCTGAAAAAGAAATTTCTTCTGTAATTCTTTTTCTTGCATTGTTTTCCACTGAAACAGTTTTTTCTGCCAGAGTTTTTCCTTCAAAAGAAATTTTGTAAGAGTATTCAGTTGTTTTGCCTTCCCTGTTATCTATTTCAAACTCTACTGGGATTTTTTCGTTAACTGAAGCAGAATTCACGATTTTGTCAGGAATCAGGTACACTTGGGTAAAAGTTTCCGGCTTCAAATTCAGAAAAGAATTAATTAACAGCAGACCGATAACTACAATTAATACAATGACTAATCCCTTGAACAAAAAGTCATCCATTTTGTCATCAGATAATTCCATTAAACCACTGAATACAAAATGAATGAAAGAATATTTAATTGTTTTCAATTTTTGTTTTAAAGCCCTTGAATGCCTTTTGCTTCCAGCTCTGAAAAAAAGTCGTTTATTTTTTCAAAACACTTCCAGCCGTTTTTTTCTGCAACTTTCCTTAATTTTTTTGACGGCTGAACCGGAACAGGGTTTTCAGCTAATTCCATCATAAAAGAATCCTGTTCTGTGTCGCCGAAAGCAAATGAATCCTTTAAATCAAGGTTTTTTTCTTTTATTAATTCAAGCAAAACAGTTTTTTTTATTTTAAGATGCCATAACTCGTTTAAGACTTTTCCGGTGTAAACTCCTTTTTTTGCTTCAAGTTTTGTTCCAATAATAAAATCAAAGGGCAGCTTTATTTTTAATGCTTCAAGGATTTCTTCGAACGCGCGAGAAACTGCTATCAGATAATAGCCTTCTTTTTTCAGGTAATTCATGGTTTCAACTGAACCTAAAAAAATTTTGTCGTAGTCTTTCACGAACTCTGCTGAAAGTTCCTGTAATTCTTTTTTTTGAGTTCCTTTAAAGCCTTTAGCCCATGCATTTAACACTTCTTTTCCTCTTTGCTCCCATGAAATTTCCCCGTTCTCGTGTTTTCTGATTGTTTCATGGATTTCTTCTAAAACTTTTTCCGGAAATTTGTTTTTTTTTTCAAGCCATCTAATGAAATGCGTTGGAATAGCTAATTCAACTAAGGTTCCGTCAACATCAAATGCAGCAAACTTCATAGAAAAATAAAAGCCGGCAAAACTTAAAAAATCAATGCTCAGATTTTCCTTATTCCGCACACAAACTTTTTCAGAAAAAGTTTGATCAAAAACGGTTTGCTTCGCAAACACAAGCTTTCTCAAAAAAAAATTAATCAAAAAAACTTAGATTTTTCTTATTCCATCGCACATCGGAAAAGCTTTGCAGCCCCAGAATGCACCGAATTTTCCTTTCCTTAAAACCATTTCCAGCTTGCAGTTAGGGCATTCAGGAAACTTAACCGAAGTTTTTAAGTGCCTTGAACAAACAGGAATTCCTTTTGAATTCAGTTTTGTTGCAGTGTTACCACATTCAGCGCAGTTCATTTAAATCAGAAAACAAGAAAAAGAGCAAAAAAGATTTAAATGAACTGGAAAAAAACATGTTTTCGCTTTAGTGCTGGCTAAAACAAAGTTAAAGCAAAAGTAATGAAAAAGAAAATTTAGTGCTAACAGAATGAGACCTTATTATTCTATTAGTTATCTGTATTTGACAATGTGACAAACTACGCCTTGCTGAGCGCATTCAAATGTTCCTTCGGTACAGTTTGGGTAACATTCATTATTACATGCTGTCATTCCTGTTGGACAATTTTTTGCATCCCATTTGCAGGTTGCACCTGTTTTAGCATCACAATTGAATATTTGCTGCGGCAAACAAGCAGTCCAGCACTCACCATTACATAAAACAGAACCGTCAAAACAGGAAGACTTCTCTAAACCATATTTTGACATTAAAGAAAGCCAATCAGAATAATTGTTTCCTAAATGGTCTTTTATTAACTCTTTATAGCGTAAAGCATCATTAAATTCTTCTGAAACAGAATCAAAAGACATTCCTTCACTACTGACAATTATTTTTGGCGTGCTTGAAAGTTTTCCTGCATTAAGGTATTCTCCTTCAGAATAAGTGATTATTGTAGGGGCAGTGCTTTCAATAAAACAATAACCAGAGTCTTTGTAACTATATTTTATAGGACATTTAATTCCTGTAACAGCATGATTTTCTTTTTCAAAATTAATATATGCGGTTCCATAACCTAACTCTCTTAAAAAATAAATTAACAGCCTTGATTTTTCGCCACAAACACCTGTATTCAAATATAAAACTTGGTAAGGGTATTTTTCAATGTTGTTTTCATCATTTTCAATTCTATAATAAGCATTATAATCGTAAGGAATGTTTTGAACCAAACTTACAACTATTCTAACTTTATCAGCATCAGAAACTTCAATTTGTTTTATATAATCAACTAATGATTTTAAATAAATTTTTTGATTGAGTTCATCAATAAACTTTTCAACAAAATTGACGTCAGTAATTTCTTCTCCTTTAAGTAGTGTAATGCTTCTTGGCTGGCTTTGTAAGTAATCGTTGAGCCCACCATAAAACTGCGAAGTTAGTTTCCAATGCTCCCCTCTTAACACATAAGCAAAATTAACGTCTTTAGGATTCATTGAAAGTTCTGCATAGTTAACATCTGTTTTTGGCTGAAATTTAATATCATTTGAATTCGTATCTTGATTTTCAGCAGTGCAACCAATAACCAGTAAAATTAATCCAATTAATACAATCAGAATTAATTGTTTCATGGTTTAAATAAGTTTAAACCCGTATTTCATGTTTTCGGTTTCAACGGAGCTTTACTTTTTTAAGAAAAGCCCTTGGAGGGAATCGCACCCCCGACCTTCGCTTTACGAAGTCAATCTTGTTCCGGGGTTAAAAGAGTTAAAGTCAGGATATGCCTGCAGAACTTTGCTTATGTGCCTTGTGTTTGAAAACCCAACAGACCTGAGAAAACCTTCAATATTCTGGCTGTTGGTGATTTGAATGCTTCTTTTGGAATTAGCTCTGGAAGCATGAATACCTATTTTGGCAAGTGCCTGAACTACCTGATCCAGAATTTGGGGATTATACATTGTCAGATTAAATCTCATATAGGGATTACGGTAGATTTTTCTCTTATCAAAGAAAACGCATCCATCAGTATCAAAAAGTCCGCGCAATACTGCCGCAATGTGTTCGTTTGAAGAATGCAAAATTTCTTCCGGAATCAGAATCTTATCAAATTTGACTCCAGTAGGAAAACCAAATCGTTTAATCAACAATTCAACGAGTCTTTTTGAATGAAAAGTAACACGCATTATGTTTTCTTTTTTCCAGACATAACAAGTTTCAATGTGGAACAATTTCTTTACTGCTGGAATAATGGTTCTATAATAATAATCATCATCAAGTTTGGCATGCCCAGTAAACCCGACTATTGTATGGCTGCCATATAAACCTGTGTGGCCATCCCCCATAAAAGCGCCAACAAATTCACACAACTCACAAGACAGTTCTTGATTTAAATCAAAACAGTTCCTTGGAAGACGCGAAAACTTTTCCCTTGCAGACGCACGCGCAGCTACAATAAATTCTGGATGGGAGGCTGATGTTTTTCTACCGCCAATACTCTCACCCCAATTGGGCGGTTTCAAAAAAATTTTTGATTTAAAAAAAGCTCTTTTTTCGGAAGAAAATTTTTCTGACAAATTAAGAAATAGCCATTCCGGCAATAAAAGTTTACCATTACGATAGTATTCAGCCATCGATTTTTGAATACCTACTTTCGCACAGAATTGTTTCCAAGAATCACAGTAGAGCACTTGTTTCCCAATTTCAAAAAACAAGGTCCTGTCTTCTGCAGAAAAAAACCCGATTCGATTATAACGCATTGAAATATTTCGTTTTAATGGTTTTTATTTTGGTGGAAACCGCATTGCCAGTGAAAAAGACTGATAGCCGCCGATGGGATTTGAACCCACGATCTGCGGTTTACGAAACCGCTGCATAAAACCAAGCTATGCTACGGCGGCAAAACTGCCGCTGTCAGTTTACACCAGTGCACTATTTCGCTTTGCTCAATAGTGATGTAAAAAAATAGTGCAAGGAAATAATTAAATCTGCGTGAACGTCGTTTTGCCTGTGGAAAGCTTCCAAAGGGTTTCAGGAAGAGATTTAACTGCAATTCTTTTCTGTTCAGTTGAATCCCTTTCCCTGATAGTAACAGAATCATCTTTCAAAGAATCAAAGTCAATTGTCAAAGCAAAAGAAACACCAATCTCGTCAATCCTGGCATACCTTTTGCCAATAGAACCCTTTGAATCAAAAAAAACAGCAATCTTATGCTCTAACAAGTCATCAAAAATCTGTTTAGCTTTTACATCTAATCCGTCTTTGTTAACCAAAGGAAACACTCCGGCAGTAAAAGGCGCAATCTTAGGAGAAAGAGACAAAAACAATCTGTTTTCGCCTTTCTTTGTTTCTTCTCTTAAAGCTAATTCAAGCAAAACAAACAATGTTCGGTCAACCCCGGCAGAAATTTCCCAGACATGAGGAAAAAATTCTTTGTCTTCTTCTTTTACTTTCAGGTTTGCTCCAGAAGTAAGTGAATGATTTTTTAAGTCATAGTCTGAACGATAATTGTTTGCCACTAACTCAATCCATCCAAGAGAAGTTTCAACCTCAAAATCCCAGCCCTCTAAAGCATAAAACGCTCTTTCTTCTTGGCTTACTTCCCTAAACCTTAATTTTTCTCTTGGAATGCCTAATCCCTCAAAAAACTGCTGGACTCTGGAAAGATAATAGGCTGCAAGCTTTCCGGAAACAATTTTTTTTACAACCAAATCTTTTGCCTTGATTTCTTCAACTGACTTTTTTTTGTCAAGCAAAACTCTTACAGGAAAATCCTCTATCAAAGAAAAGTTTTCTACTTCATTAATTTTGTCCGGATTAAAAAATACTTCTATTTCCATCTGGCTTATTTCTCTGATTCTTAAAATAGAGTTTCTTGGAGCAATTTCATTTCTAAAGCATTTTCCTGTCTGTGCAATGCCGAATGCAAGGTTTTTTCGCATAGTCTTATAAATCCTAGAAAAATTCAAAAAAATGTTCTGGCAGGTTTCAGGCCTTAAAAAGCCTTTTAGTTTGCCTGTTGCACCAATATCCAAGCCCATCATTAAATTAAATTTTTTTGTTTTGCCTAAATTTCCTTTACAGGAAGGGCACTTGATTTTGTGTTGTGAAATTAATTCATCAAATCTTTCAGTTGGTGTTCCCTCAGTTAACTCAAATTCTTTTCCAAGCAAAGAGTCAGCGCGGTGAAGTGAATGGCATTTCTCGCATTGGATTAAAGGGTCGTTGAAATTGTTTAAGTGCCCTGAAGCAAGAAAAACTTTTTCAGGCAGAATTTGTGCGCCGTCTAATTCAATAAAACCTTCTTTTTCAACCAAGTCTTTTCTCCAGGCTTCAATGATTTTGTTTTTAATTGCTGTGCCATAAAACCCGTAATCCCAGAAACCGCTGAATGAGTCGCCGTAAATTTCGGCTGAAGGAAAAAAAATGCTTCTCCTTAAAGCCAAATCCATTAAAACCTCTGATTTCTTTAAAGCCATGATATCAATTAACTTAGGATTCTTTATAAATAATTTGCGATAAAAAGCTTATATTATGGCTGAAATAAATGAAAGCTTAAAGCAAAGGCTTACAAGAAAAACAAAAGAAAGGGTTTCAAAAGCTTTTACAGGAAAAGACGTTCACATAATCAAAGCCGTTTTATTAATAGATGAACTGGATAAAATGGCTAACCTGATTTCAGAGAACACCAGAGAATGGTTTGGAATGCATTTCCCTGAACTCAATTCAATAGTAGAAGACAACGAAATTTTTTTGCAGCTGGTTTTGCTGGGAAACAGGAAAAATTTTTCTGAAAAAAATATTTTAGAAGCATACGACAACAAAGAAAAAGCAAAAGAAATAGCCGAAAAAGCAAAGACTTCAATGGGCTCTGAATTAGAAGAAGAAACTTTAAGCCAGATAAAGTCTTTGGCATTAAAAGGAATTGAATTAAAAAAACAAAGAAACGAGTTAACTAAATTCATTGAAAAAGAAATGAAAATCATTCTGCCAAACTTCACTGAATTAGCTGAACCATTAATTGGGGCAAGAATGCTAGCCAAAGCAGGCTCGGTAAAAAAACTTGCTTTAATGCCTTCTTCTACAATTCAATTGCTTGGAGCAGAAAAAGCATTATTTAATCACATTAAATCAGGTGCAAAACCGCCAAAATACGGTTTTATTTTCGGGCACCCAATGCTGAAAAAAGTCAAGAGAAACAATCAGGGAAAATTTGCAAGAACTTTGTCAGGAAAACTAAGCATTACAGCAAGAAAAGATTTTTTTGGAAAAAAAGATTCAAAAGAAACAGATGAAATGAAAACAGAATTAAATAAAAGAATTGAAGAACTTAACAGGAACTGATTGCATGAACTTAAACCAGGTATTTGACGGAATTTACTCTGATGGAAGAAAAATTTTCACTGAAAACGCGGTAAAAGGAAAAAAAGTTTACGGAGAAAAACTGATTTCATTTAAAGGAAAAGAGTTAAGGGAATGGAATCCGTTTAGATCAAAGCTTGGCGCAGGAATAAAAAAAGGGGTTCCTTCTCCGATAAAAAAAGAAATGAAAATCCTTTATCTTGGCGCAGCAGAAGGAACAACTATTTCGCATATCTCTGATATAATAGGGGAAAAAGGATTGATTATTGGAATTGATATCAGTGCAAGAGTAATGAATAAATTAGTTGAATTAAGCGAGGAAAGAAAAAACTTAATTCCATATTTGGTTGACGCAAATAATACTGAAGAAACTTCAAAAGAATTAAAGGAAATTGAATTTGATTTTTTGTTCCAGGATATCTCGCAAAAAAACCAGACAGACATTTTCCTCAACAATGCAAGAATTTTTTTAAAAAAAGGAAGAAAAGCAATGATTTCAATCAAGGCAAGAAGCATTTCACAGAAAAACTCTAAACAGATTTTAATGGAAGAAAAACAAAAACTTGAAAAAGAATTCATTGTAAAGCAAGCTGTTTTTTTAGAGCCGTTCCAGAAAGAACATTTGCTTGTCTTATGCGAAAAAAAATAAGGCAAAAAGCTAATCTTAAAGGAAAACTTAAATAAACTAAAGCACGATAGTTTATCGTGAACAAAAAAATTTTAATCGGATTAACAATCATAATCATTGTTTTAGCAGGCTGTATTCAGCCTCCAGTGCCAAAACCTGAATCACTGGATGACTCTCAGGCAACAGAACCCGGAATAAAAGAAACAGTAAAAGGAAACAACCAGTTTGCAATAGAAATGTATTCAGAATTAAACACCGAAGGAAAAAATTTGTTTTTTTCTCCCTGGAGCATTTCCTCTGCTTTGGCAATGACTTTTGAAGGGGCAAAAGGCCAGACAGCAGAAGAAATGAAATCAGTCCTTCACTTTCAGGAAAACAATTTGGACAGAAGAAGCTCTTTTGCAAAAATCTTTAATTCATTGAACAAAGAAAACACTGAATTCGAGCTTTCAACCGCAAACGCTTTATGGGCGCAAAAAGATTACCCATTCCTTGAAAGCTATGTTGACACAACAAAAAAATATTATTCAGCTGAATTCACTAACATGGATTTTGTGAACAAAACAGAGGAATCAAGAAAAACAATTAATTCATGGGTTGAAGAAAAAACAAACAACAAAATAAAAAACTTGATTCCACAAGGCTCAATTGACTCATTAACCAGAATGGTTTTAACTAATGCAATTTATTTTAAAGGAGACTGGGAAACAAAGTTTGACAAGACAAAAACAAAAAAAGAAGACTTTAAAGTAAATGAAACAACAACAGTGCAGGCAGACATGATGAGCTTAAAAAAAGGAGAAGAAGAATTCAATTACGGGGAAACAGAAGAGCTGCAGATAATAGAAATGCCGTACAAAGGAAAAGAAATATCAATGATTGTATTGCTTCCAAAAAACAGCTTGCAGAAAACTGAATCAATGCTTTCACCGGAAAAACTGGATGAATGGAAGAAATTAATGCACAAAAAAGATGTATATGTTTATTTCCCAAAATTCACTTTTGAAACAGAATACTCTTTAAACGAAAAACTGGCTGAAATGGGAATGCCGACTGCTTTTTCTGAAAACAACGCAGATTTCACTGGAATGTTTGATTCAACTAAAACAACAGAAAACCTGTTTATCAGCCAGGTAATCCACAAAGCTTTTGTTAAAGTAGACGAAGAAGGGACAGAAGCTGCAGCAGCAACCGCAGTAGTAATGGGCGCAACTTCAGCAATGCCTGATTTCACTGAATTCAGGGCAGACCACCCGTTTATTTTCTTAATACAGGAAAATTTAACCGGCAGCATTTTATTTATCGGAAAAGTTGCTGACCCGACAATTTAGTTAAGCCAGAGAAAAAGCCTTTAAGATTCTCTGAAAAGCAGTTAAATTTGAAAGAACAGCAAACAACACAATTAGATACAGTGAAAGCTTTAAAGAAAAAATTCCTGCCACAAGAATAAAAAACAACAACAACAGCCTTTCAGGACGCTCCATTAACCCGCCTTTTAACTCTGATTCCAAAAACAGTTTTTCTTTTGCAGCAGCCTTAGAATAAGTTGTCATTAAGCCGCCAAACAAACACAAAAAAATCCATAACTGAGAAGAAAAATAAAAAACAGGAAGGGAAACAAAAAACAATCCAAGAAAAACAATTAATTCAACATATCTGTCAGTTATTGTGTCCAGATAAGCGCCTTTTTTAGTTGTTTTTCCCTGCACTCTGGCCACAGCGCCGTCAATTACATCAACAAAAGCCGCTAAACCAAAAAAAACTGCTGCAAAAACAAAATCTTGTTTCAATAAAAAATAAAAACAAATTAAAGCCGGAACCAAAGAAAACAAAGTCCACTGGTTTGGAGTCAAAGGAAGCTTTCCAAACAACAATCCTGTCTGGATTGAAATGCTCTTGAATCTTTCCCTGTTCTCAGAAATCATCTTTCCCTTTCACCTTTAATAAATTCTTCAACCATTGTTTTTGCAACAGAATCAGGGAACTGATGCAATGGATGCTTCATAAAATAAGACGAACAAGAAGTTAATTCTCCTCCAATGTTTCTGTCTTTTGCAACCTTGATTGCACGCAAGGCATCAATTGTAATGCCAGCAGAATTCGGGGAATCCTGAACGCTTAAACGCAGTTCTAATTCCAATGGAACGTCTCCAAACTTTCTTCCTTCCATTCTGATAAAACAAACTTTATTGTCTTTCTGCCAAGGAACATAATCTGATGGCCCAATATGAATATTGTCTGCATCCATTCTCTGAGGCAACTGGGACTGCACTGACTCTGTCTTGGAAATTTTTTTGCTTTTCAGCCTTTTTCTTTCAAGCATGTTCAAAAAATCAGCGTTGCCGCCAGTGTTCAACTGGTAAGTCCTGTCTAATTTAACACCTCTGTCAGAAAACAATTTTGTTAGCACACGATGAGTGATTGTAGCACCTAACTGGGATTTAATGTCATCTCCAATAATAGGAAGATTTTTTTCACGGAATTTTTTTTCCCATTCAGGATTAGATGCAATAAAAACAGGCATGCAGTTAACCATGCCTGTTCCTGTATTCAGGCAGGAATTAGCATAATATTTTGTTGCTTCCTCTGAGCCAACAGGCATGTAATTAATTAACACATCAGCTTTGACTTCCTTTAAAACTTTTGCAACATCAACTGCTTTTTCATCTGAAACAACAAATCTTTTGTCTTCAGGATAATCCTCCATGTGAGATGCAAAGCCATCCAATACAGGGCCTTTCTGGACAACAACGTTCTGCAAAGGAACCTCTTTCTGGAAAACCACAGTACAGTTAGGCTTTTCAAAAATTGCTTTGCTTAAATCTTTTCCGACTTTTCTCTTGTCAATATCAAATGCAGCAACAAATTTAATGTCTTTAATCCTGTATCCAGCAAAAACATTATGCATTAAGCCTGGAACAGATTCATCGTTTTCTTTGACAGAAGCATAGTAATAAACTCCCTGAATTAAAGAAGAAGCACAATTTCCTACCCCTGAAACTGCAACCCTGATTTCTTTTCCCATCAACACACCTTCACTACCATAAGATATTTCACGGTCATAAAATATATTCACTTTCTTATTTTAAAACCTTTCTTTCATTTTAATAGCATGGAATCGCCTGAAATAAAAAGGTTTAAAGAAAAAACCGGCATTGAAATACTCTGGGTTTACATTCTGTC